>NZ_SMMF01000194.1:0-348 GCF_009711355.1 Roseibium sp. RKSG952
ATCCGGCGATGAAAGTCTGGGTATTCCATTTGCCGAAGGGCGCATCTGCAAGAAGCCTCTTGCCCTTGGGACTTCGCCCCCTGAGCGGCGTCATGTTGGTTTTGACGGAAGTCTCGTCGATGAATACGAGCCTTCCGGGAGTGGCGCGCATGGCTGGTAGGCGATGTTTGTGCCATTCATCGCGCCCGGCCTTTACGTCAGCACGTTCTTTTTCCGACGCCATCAGCGTTTTTTATAGGTGAAACCGGCTTGGCACAGGAACTTCGACGGATCGACCTCAACGCCACGTCCGGCAAGCAGCAAAGCCGCAAGCTCCGGCATGGTGATGTCGGCCCGCTCCTCCACATG
>NZ_SMMF01000549.1:0-1753 GCF_009711355.1 Roseibium sp. RKSG952
GACGGGGTTTCCAGCGCACTGTTCAGATGATCTTTGGAAGGGTTGTTGACCTCGGTGCCTCTTCGCTTCGAGACGCCGTCGGCAAGTTGATCGAATACGCCGTGTATATGGACGACGCGGACGCACTGGTAACAGCTAGAAGGCTCACCTCCGTCATGAGCGAGGCCGTCACCGAGCTACAGGAGCGCATCGAGATCGCCGAAAAACAGACCACCGATCCAGAGGGATTTACTCCTTGACCCAACTTGAAGCCCCTCGTGTGGCCGCGCGAAGCCGATTATCGATGTCTCCGAATTGAGTACAGGAACCGCCGCGTCAGAAAGTCCGTCGATCGGGAGCATCTTGCCGCCGCGCCGACCGATGCCCAGGCGATTAAATACTGCAACTCGATCCTGAACGCCCGTGACATCGCGGAGAACGGCCCGAAATCCGAGGCGGTGTATCTTCCGGAAAAGCCGGCAGACCTCGAGACGACAGGCAGAGACGACTTGCAACTCAGTCCCTACGCGATCAGTCAGATGAAGGAAGCTCAGAGCCGCCTGGAGAACGGAACGTCGTCGGAACCGAAACGCTCCTTCGTGTAATGTCCGCCACCGCCTGGGTAATCGGCTTCCCTATTGTATTCGTCGTTTCCGTAGATAGTGCCGCCGGAATTACGGGTCCATTTTACCGACTTCAGGGCAGCGAAGAAAGCCTTTCCGAGAATGCTATTGCGAGCCCTCTCGCATGCGTGGTTGTTCTCCGCAACGTACCAGCTGACGCGCCTGTTCTTGTTGTCGAAGTGCACTGTGACCTCCCCTTCGATCAGGCGTTCCGCGTTGTTGCCGGCTAGCGGGAAATCCTTCTTCAGGGGCTTGCTAATCTTGGGACGAACCTTGCCGTAGCCGCCCTTAATGACCGCTTCCTGCGCTTCGAATAGATCGTTGTCCGTGTATTTGTAACCGCTGTAGGCGGAACCCGTGTTTTCGCGCTCTAGAAACACCCGGGCCACCTCTCTGGCTTCAGACGGCTTCGCTTTCGAAGACTTCAAATAATTGTAGAGCTTGGTCGCTAATTCGAGGCGTCTGACGGCCGTCCTGTTGCTGGCCTCCCGCAGCTTCTGCTTGAACCGAACCCACTCCGCAGAAGGGATGGTAATTTCCCCGCGCTCGAATTCGTGTCTTGACATGATTTTTCCCCACTAATCGAAAACTCCCACCACTTCAGTCCGGCTCGATGAATTTGACAAGTAGAAGGAGACGAGTGCCCGGTTCCAGAGCATTCCCTTGACGTTAAGCGTCTCGGCGCAAATTGCATGGCTCTCGTCGACCAGCAGTCTCGACGGTTTGTGCTGAAAATCATTCGCGGTGTTCGCTACGCGCCCAACAGGACCTGTTGCGCCACTTTCCAGCAACCAAGTGGCGCTCGGGGCAACCCGACGCCACCAGCCCGTCGGCCTTGCTTGTTTGTTTCGGTTTGACAGTGCCTAATAATATCCGGATGTCCAAAACTCGAGGGATTCATTTGTGACCAGCCACATGACATATCTTGTCGTTTCCTACGGCGACAGACTCCATGCGCTTTTGAGCCGGCAACTCGGTGCAGACGCGCCAAAGACTCCTGCGTCGGCCGCAGCGTACGTCATGGGCTTCGATCCGACCATGAACAAGGAATACAGCAAATGGATGGCTCGATCCTTGCTGAGAGGCGGTTTCTTGGCTGAAGACTTACCAAAGGCACGCGGGACGCTTGAGCTGTTCAGCAAGTACAGGAC
>NZ_SMMF01000699.1:0-4792 GCF_009711355.1 Roseibium sp. RKSG952
GCTAAGCAGCCGTTCGTTCAAAGTGCGGCGAATTCAACGAGAGAGCCCAAGTTGCATGATACTGCGCGGCGCACGAGTGACCGCTTTGGCGAACCTGGCCAAAAACGCCCCGCAATCAAACTGTTTTTTGCCAAGAGACTGTAAAATAAAAGAATCTAGCGATTTCAGGCGAAGTGGTTCGGTTGCAATAAACAATTTTTGCTAGTCATATAATCACGATACACTCAAAAAACACTTGACTGCTATTAAGCATACTTTCTATCTAAGATAGCGGTTTGTTTAAGGGGCGCGGGATATGAAAACGTTTAACGGACTTATGGTGGCAATTACACTGACCGTAACGGCGAATGCGACCTCGGCCCAAGAACTAAACGGCTTGGTAAAAAACATAATTTTGAGTGCGAATACGGAAACTAGCTTCAACGGGCCGGTTCGTTGTCAAAGGCTTATTGTCGAAGGAAGCGTGCGTATACGTCATTCAAACGAGGATCGGGAAGTTCTCTTGCAAACTGCATTTGACAATCCGTCATGTGGCACGGGTGCATTGCCGAATACAATTCAGATTGCTTGCGATGTAATTGAGTTTAGAGATGGTTCCGAGCTGGGCACGTGGTCTCCTGTATTGATATATGGTGGCCGCATTGAGGGACCAACAAACATAGTCGGGCTTCGCTCAAGAGCAGGTATCAATGGAGCGGCGCATCGGTCTCTAGCGGTAAATGGCGCTAACGGAACTAATGGCAGCCACGGTGCCGACGGAAAACCAGCAGGCTGCGATTTCAATCTTAAAAGGCGAGGTTGTCGTAGCGCGACCGATGGTGGCCCGGGAACCGATGGAACCGATGGGACCGATGGCGCACACGGCCTTGATGGCAGCGACGGAACCGACGGTGAAAATAACGTCTGCATTACTTTGCATACCGATGGTTTTGACGGTGAACATCCAGTTAAGATCCTTTCACCTGGCGGAGGTGGCGGTGACGGCACCGATGGACAACATGGTGGCAACGGCGGGAACGGCGGTTTTGGCGGGAATGGAGGAAAAGGCGGCGATGCCGATACTCTGGCTGGCCGCTCCAGATCCGGTGGCATAGCTGGAAATGGTGGGAACGGTGGTAACGGCGGGAACGGCGGGAACGGTGGCGACGGCGGCGATGGCGGCGATGGTGGTCGGATTGAAGTGAGAATCCAAGAGAATGAGTTGGGCCGGGGTGTTCGACCTCTGGACAATGACTCGCTTTTGTTAGCGAAAGGCGGCCGCGGAGGTAGGGGCGGCTTGCGTGGCGAGGCTGGCACAAAAGGTGCCCTTGGTGGTGCCGGTTTCCCCGGTGGCTTCGGAAGAGGTGATTTCATCTACGGAGGTGGCCACACAGGTCCGGCGGGCAAGCGTGGAACCGACGGGTCGCATGGCGAGCCAGGCGAAGACGGCAAACCAGGCAAAGACGGCGAAGACGGCAAGATTGTTCAGAACGTATTTGGCTATGGCCGGGTCAACACACCTAACGAAATCGATTGGAACCTTGTTTCCCAATAGTTTGGACGAACTAAAATGCCGAAGACCACTCTATTTTCCGGATCGAAAGGGGGCTTGTTTGGGCTTAGCGCTCTTCTCTTGGCAACTGTCAAGGCGTCTCCGTTGCTTGCCGACATCGTATTTAATTATGACCCTGGAAGTCCAGCAAGCATCGGCCGTTCTGTTGACTACCGGAACCCGACCCAAACTAAGCTCGACTGCTTAGAGAACCAGAACTGGGGTTGGGTTGAAACTGAAACCACTGATCCCAACGCTGTTGGTGGTGTAGTCTCCGTTCAAGTAAACGGTGAATATACTGACGACTACCGTGAAATATATCGTAAGTTGAACTTTAATGCCTCGTTCAAGGCATCCGCTGCTATAAGCGAAGTAATGTCCGCCGGAAGTGATGGAAGCTTAAAAATAAACTACGACTATACCGGCAAATTCTCGGATCTTTCATACGTACTCGTAGCATCTTATGATTTTGGGAGTCGACGGCTAAACCGACCAACTTTACGTCCCGAGTATCAAAGCCTAATAAACAATGGTAACCATGACGAGTTTATAGCTCGATGCGGCACGCACTATGTTGCGCGAGAGGAAATGTGGGCGTATGCCGCCATCGTTGTTGACATTGATCGTTTAGACGAGACCGTAAAGCGACATCTACTAGCAAATTATGGTTCTGAAACAAAGATTGTTGAGCTGGCTTCAGCAGAATTAAAGCTAGGCGTCGATGGGGCTTATAACAACGCTAGAAAATATGGGGTGGCCACGCTCCGATTCCATGCAAATGGTGGCGATCCGACGAAAGCTTCCGAATTGGCAGAGGTTGCGCAATCCAATAACCTTGCCAAAGCGTTATCCGGCATGAAGGTCTATATGTCGGGAATTTCTCGGTCAACATCTGTACCTAAGCGAGCATATCTAGCTTCCTTCTCGAATTTCGGCCTTGACATCGAAGAAGACACTACGAGAGATCGATTCCTAGAGGCTGCCTACTTTACCTCGCTTAAGTATCAGTCCGCTCTCGAGGCGGCTAACGCACGTCTCGCAACGCTCGAAGCTGCGCAGCGCAGTGGATTAGACCTTAACAGCATATACGAGCGAGACATTATCAAATTAAACAATCAAAAGGCGGCTCTCGACGAGCTTACAGTCGTTTGTGTACGCGATGGCGCATGTGATCTCTCAGCTATTCGCGATGCTGCGCCACTTATTTCATATAGAACGACTCTGCTGAGGGAACCAATCCTTGAAGCAAGCTGCCAATACGAAGGTGCAGACTTGGCTCGAGTCGCTGTTCGCGTCTTGGGTACACTTGTTGATCCAAATGCCGCCCAAGAGCTCGCTGTCTACCGCATCTTGGAGTATACGACTGGTCGCGCTCCAGAAGAATTGTCAATTAGGCGCACGCGATTCAATGCCGATCCTCACAATAGATTTCAAGTAGGTTTCGAGTTGAACGATGATCCTTACAGTGAATTGATACTGGTTGATGAGGTTCGTCGAAGTAGATTCGAAATGAGTGTTCGTTTGGTGGACGGTTCTCTGGAGTGGTATAATCTTGGTTATCCCTCAATTCGAGAAGACAATTGCCCTTTAAAGCTATGATTTTGCAATATCTTTGTAAAAGTACGACAGCTCTTGCGGTGGTACTGACGCTTTTTACTGCCGCACCATCAAGAGCTGATAGGTCTCTGGAGTGGCTTGTCTCCCGAGACCATCGCGTACGCGCAACTGACAAAAGCGTCTTTGCCAACTACATCCGAGAGGCAAAAAAGGCACGCGCACATGGAAAGCACTATCACGCTGACTTCCTTTCAAAGCGAGCAATTATTGCTCGGAATGATGCTAAGGAATTGCATATATCATCTTGGATTTTGTCCAGGCTGGAGACTGAGCTCTCCACGGAGAAACCTAAATTATTGACTGCGCTAAATTCCTTACAAGAAATGCGCGGTTGCTTATCGTTGCCGAATTCCGCTTCAGAGCGCTTGGATCACGCGATCCTTGCTTCGGACTTAGCTCTTTTAGACATGCTAGTTCTTGGCGATTCGTCTAGGGAAAAAAATTTCGGATCGTTGATTGCAGACCTAATAGATGATGGGTTCGAGCGTTGCAATCCTCTTGAGAGCATTTCGGAAACTAATGGGGAAATTAATTGGAACCTCCCTGGATCAATGAACAAACCTGCCTTGCCATATAGTCTCGCGACCCAGTCTCCGGGCTCAGAGAGCCACGACGATGGCTCATATTGGGCCGTTGCACCTACCTTGCGACGACCAGTTTTTCCCAAGTCGTTGACCTCAGGATATTCTTCGTTTGTGCCGTGCACCACAACAGTGGACGATGTCACTTTTTACTACGGGATTGATAATGAGTCCTTAGGTTCCGATGGCTCGCGCCCGTCAGTTTCCGATTGGTTACTGAAACAAGCAACTGATGTTGCGTCCTCACAATTGAGTATTGTCATCGAGGCGCACGCAGACAGTGGTGGCGCTACTTGGCGTAACATGGAGCTGGCCAAAAGGCGAGCGCAGGAGTTAGCCGATTTGCTCCAAGAGTCTATTGGGCCAAGATTAAAAACACACTTTTTCATCTTGGGAGCGAACTGCCCGCAAGTATCTTTGGGTGCAGATGTGTATGCGCTCCCAAACCGTAGACTAATCATTCGCCCCGCCTTTGCTAACTAGCGTCAGCGGAACAGTCGGTAGATTTTGTAGTTACTCTATCGCACCTATCCACCAAACAAAGGCTCTTATGACAAGATCGTCAGCTTAGACAGGCGCATTCGCGCGAAACCCGCTCCACTTCCTGTGCTTTTTCCTTGCATGCCTAAATATTACTTTCGTCACGAAAGAGCGATTATTGTGGTGGGTTAAATGGAAAAAAGACATCGTTGGACAACTAGCGAGCTTCAGGAAGCGGCGTTGAAATACAACACGCGAAGTGAATTTAGTAACGGGAACCGACCAGCGTATACCACCGCTTTGCGAAGAAAAATCCTCGACGACATCTGCGGACACATGATCGTTAAGCAGAACAAGTGGACGGTTGAGGGGCTTCGAAGTGAGGCATTGAAATACAGTACAAAGGGCGAATTCGATAAAGGCAATTCAAAGGCGTATGTGGCCTACTACCGCGTCTCGCGCGTCGAGATCATGGGCAATCTCGTCTGGTGGGTCGACCGATTGCTCGACGAGGATCCGGCCGCCTACAGGAGCTTCCAATGGGAGTTTGATGGGGTTCCGGAGTTCACCGACCGCCGGATCT
>NZ_SMMF01000779.1:0-8707 GCF_009711355.1 Roseibium sp. RKSG952
TCCTTCAGGGCGGGGAAGACGTTAAGACAACATGTGCGGTCCTTGTAATCGCAGGACTATTGGCGGGCGGTCACCCGGAGGAAATCGCGGGGACGGAAGCGTGGACGACAGCCCTATTTCTTGGCTGGATCGTAACCTGGCTCCCAGCGCTCAAGGATTGGATCCGGCACACCCTCTCAGCCGATTGTGATTTTCCGTTTCATTCTTTCTTGTTTTTGTTGCATCTTCTTGGTGAGTGAGCTCGAATCGAATGACGGAATGAACGATGGCTAGATAATCCACTTCATCGCTACCCGTAGCGGGACGAACTCCAATGACCTTATCGAACCCTGAATTCTGCGGAAACGACCCATGGACGAGCGCATCTCAGAAATCCTTTCCAACCACGCAACCGCGACGGTCAAGTCGTCCGGCGGCGAAAAGCCGAGTTCGCTGTCCCACTGGATAAGAACCCTCGCAAAGAACGTACCCGCTGTTGCGCTCACCGTCGTCGCGGCCGTCGGAACCTACAGCGTCATGACGTCGTTCGACCCAGACATAACCACACATGCCCAAACGACAGAAGCCGGACCGCTGGACGTAAGTCCCGACGGCCCCACCTATCTCAAGCCTGAATTCTTTGAAGTCGCAGTTCGGACGATCCAGCATAACACGCTCTTGTCGGGCCGTGAGGCGGCCGAGATCGTCGATGCGATGGAGGACCTTGGTCAAGGATGTAAGACCAATGCGAACACACAGGGAGAGCGATGCGTCTTCCACGCCCACGGCGTGACGCTTGATTTTGATCGGGAACTATACAGAGCGACAGCCAACCCTGTGGCCCGCGATGGGAGCATAGTCTTCCGCAAACACATCGTCACCGCCGAACAGCGCGGGGACAACCTCAGGCTCACAGACGAAGAGATCTTCTGGAACAACATTAAGGGCCCCTGAGACCGAGCGAAGTTTTCGGCACCCGATCTCAGAAACCAAATTCTCTCTAGCTTAACCGCTCATGCGCAGGGAGCCCGACGACATCTCGATCCACTCGTCATGCTCCTTCTTGCAGTAGTCGCTCGCCAGAACGCCGTAGGGAGCAAGGTCGGTTTTATACTTCATCCAGAGCGCCACGCTCAGATCGCCACTGCAGTCCGGAAAACCATTGTCTTCCATCCACTTTATAACGGCTTCGGAAAACTTCTTTTCGTAGTTTTCACTGTAATCCAGCGCGTAGAAGGAGTCGCAGCCGCCGTGACCGGCGTTCCTCGCACAAAGAACCTTCTTGCCGTCGAAGGTGATGTTCGTCTCGAAACAGAGTGTTTCCTCGGACATGGATGGATAGCTCTTGAAGCCCGACAGCTGCCAGCGATCCATTTCGTGCGGCGGATCCTTCGGTAGAGGGACTTTCGAATGACGAAGGATGGCTGGGGGAACGCTGTATTTTAACACCCCCCCGTCAGCGACCACCGAGATCCTGGCCCCACCTCTGGTGACGACTCCTAGAATGACCCCGTCCTTGCCGTCGAATTCCACCCGGTCGTTCTTTGTGAAGGACGAGACCGGAGATGCCTCGAGCGGCTTATCGGATGCCTTCAACATTCGCTGCGGGACCCTCCAGGTATTCGTCGTCCCGTCCTCTAGTACTGATGCCTTAGCACCGCCGCGCTGAACCACTCCGTGAATGTCTCGTCCCTGATGCTGGAACTGGACGCGCGCATTTTTCTTGAAACCCATGAATTCACTCCTTTAAATTCCTCCTACGATATTAGCCCCCTCACTGAATGCCACAAGCGACCCGTTGCGCGGGACTCATTAATCGTGGTATCCATGAATCCCCTCGGCAAGGCATCCCGCTTCGCCGAAGACAAAGTACGAAGGACGCGGCATGATCTGCGAGGCGATGCACTTCCGTTAAGTAACAACCTACGGAGTGCGACATGTTACAGAAAGAAATCACCCTCTTGCCGGCGACCATCAAGATCGGCGGACGTTTTCTTGCGTTTGACAATTTGTCCGATCTCGCAGTGAGCGCGCTCGGAACGAATTTCGGATACGGCGAGTGCACGGGCGAAATCAACCGTCTGAGGCGCAACATGGAGGATGGCTACATCGTTGTCAGCGACTATCTCGGAATTTCAATCCGGGAACATGACTTCATCCCGTTTGCTCTGGACGCCTGCCGCAAGGAAAGACAGCGTCGGCTTGCCCGGCGTCTCCGCAGGGAGAACTACACCTTCCGACGCGGCCCGGTACCGGGCATCCGCTGCTCCCGCGGTGGCGGCGGCATGTTTCGTCACCCTCGCACGCTTAATGAAATGCGCAACGCGGTCGCTTGCGATAGTGATTCCGAACTGCGCGACCTGGGCGTACGGGTGCGTGGCCGCCGCAAGAAGGCAGCCCTTCCTACCCTGTGGCACGACCTCTGGAGGAACGACATCGACAACAAAAACTGGAAGTACCAGCGACGCACGCAGTACCGCGTCGCGGTGCCTTCCGCGAAGAGGATGCCGTAATCCAGTCGAGGGCAACGAAGTCAGATTTTCGCTTGCGTTCCATGGGATTCGTGCGAGCATACCTTAGACGAATCCCACTAAGGAGACCCGAATGAACAAGAACCTCATCGCAGCTTCGATCCTCGTCCTCGGACTGTCCGCATGCGCGTCCGTCACCTACGTCGCGCACACCGTCATCTACGTCGCGGACGGAGCGTTCTCCCGCCTCGACAAGATCGAGAAACTCGTCCAGCAGATCCCGGAACTCGCCGAGAAGGCCGACAGGTTCGCCGACGGCATGGAGAAACGCGTTCAGAGTGCAAGGGAAGCACTGCCGACTGCGGCCGACGAAATCGGATCCTCCGGAGCCCGCGCCTACGGTGTTTTCAAGAGCATGACGAAAGGCGCCGAGGGATCCGAGACGATCGACGATTAATGACGGACTTCGACAGACGTGAGAGGTTCGCACGCAGGAGCGATCACCTCTTCGACCGAATGAGTTGCATGGATCTTAAGCGCATGGCCGTCTCCATCCCGGCCATGACGCCGCCTGGCACCGTCTGGGACGGCTCGATCGGTCACGAATGCCACAACATTGACTTTAAGGAAGCAGCGCGTGCCGTCTCCTTCGTTTTGGAAAAAGGCAATCCCTTCACCGAAATCCGCCTCATCTGCGACATGGCCGCCGAGATCCAGCTCATGCTTCCGAGCGTAAATTTGGTCCTCTCTCCAGTCCTGAAAACACCGCTCAAATCGACTCAAGCGGCCGACATGCCGCGTTACGCCCGCCATATGCATTTCGACATGGAGTTAAACAAAAGCTTCCTGTACGTACCGTTTGGCTTTTCCATCAAGGTGGCGACGATATTCCTGAGCACAGAGCAGTTCGACGACGACTTCATGAGACGCAGCTACCGTGCCGTCTGGGACATGCTGGAACCTGCGATACGTCCATCCTGGTTGAGTCAAATGGAGCAGGAGAGAATGCTGGCCGCCTCCCGGTCCGAGTTCAACCCGACCCACACGGACACAAGCATTCCGGAATATCTGAACGAGATCGAGATGAACGGCGGAAGCCCTCAGGTCGATCGGATGATGTCATGGGCAGGCACGGGCTTCGAATCCTACCTGATGAACCTCCGTCTGCTACACACCGTTCCCTACATCGCCGAGGACGAGGAGAGCGGTGATCTTGTCTACCCCCGCTACGCGAGCCTCTATCATGCGATCCTGAATGGAGAAGGCAACGTCTGGCTCCATGATTATCGCCACAAGAACGGATACGTTCAGCGCTAGGCCCTAACGTCCCTGTCAAGTGATTTTTCCGCATCCCGCCGGATCGACGCGACCGGGCCGAAACCAGCCACCGGAACCGATGTCGACGACAGAGACGGAGCCGCCTCCTCTCTCGCGAGATCGCGCCGTGAGCTCATTCCCCCAATCCGCACGTGCTGCCTCTTCAGGAACTCGCCCCTGTTCCCGATTTGCTCACTGAGGTTGGAAATCGTCTCGACGACATCCCCGCTTAGGATGTCCTTAGCGAGGTTCGGATAGGTTTGCATCCATTGCAATTGCGCTCGAACGGCCGCATTGCGGATGCCTAGCGCGTTAACGTCCATGTTCTGACGATCCTGAGGGTCGGCGGTCAGGAATTTCAGGATCAACGCGTACTCGGATTCGAAGACGGCCTTCGCCCCCTTTGCCTTGATCGTCGGCTCCATAGCCGGATCTATAGAAGAGATGCTCACGGCCATTCTTTCGTTGCGCTTCATCGCCCTATAGGCGCGCATGGGGGATATCAGGCCCGGGCCGCGGAGAGCATCCTCGACCCTGCGGCGGCGTTCCTCCGGATCGTCCGATTTCATCTCGCGCTCCAGCCTTCTCTGGGTTTTGGGAGCCATCCTCTTCAGGGAGCTCTCCGGGTCATGCCCGGGAACCAGCCGCGAGAGCGAGGTCGCGACACTGCCCAGCGCAACGAGGGTACCAACGAGAAACCCGCCCTTCGAGACGAACAATTGCTCACGCAAATCCGTCCGGACGTTATGCGTGATGTCAAAAATCTCAGAATGCCCATTGGTCATGCAACGCCTCCCTTGTTGAACGCATGGTAAGGCGCGAAAAAGCAACCGACAAATGGCGGCGCTTCGTCGCTCGCTAGAGCGATGCGGACAACGAGGCCCAATCGGTCACTGCGCCGAAGTCCTCTTGGCTTATCGGCGCTCCGGCCCTAGCGATGGCCAGAAACGCGCAATTAGGCGCAAGGGGTGCCTGGGTGAGTAGGGCTTCGCAATACCCACCGGCATTCCTTTAAGTTTCCAATGCTGCTAACGTATTTCAAGAGCAGCTCACGGCTCGTATTTCAGATCGCATGCCACACGGTTTCAACCCTTTCTACCCCTGAAGCACCAGTGTGGCGGTAGAAGCAACAATTAGGGCGATGACAATCGATTTTCGCATGACGTTGCGTTCTCCTATCAGCGTTACCGAAAGCAGAAAGCCAACTACGAGGCTGGTGCGCCGGAAGATTGAAAGATAGGTCACGTTTGCTGCGGGGTCGGCAATCGCAAGGAAATAGATCCATTCGGCAACCACCCAGGACAGACCCGTCAGTGGGATCCAGATGGACCAGACAAGCCTTTGATATGTGCGGGTCTTGAAGCAGAAAAGCGCTAGGAGCAGTCCCGCAATTAGAAACCGATGAATAGCGGACCAAGCCTGGATTTCTGCCGACGCCAACCCTACTGTTTGCACGATGTATTTGTCGTAGACGGTCGTCATGGCAGACAGGACGGTGGCGACCAGCATCATGGCCATAGGCAGACTTTTGAGCGCCGAAATCCCTTCCGATTTGCCAATCTGGGAGAGCAAATAATAAGCAAAGACAGAGGCAAGAACCGCCGTTAACTGGATTGGGGTGAGATAGTCGCCAAAGACAATTGCTCCGCCGATAAACGTCCAGATTGGCCCCGAGGCTCGGACAGCTCCTGAAAACGACAGCGGCAATTCACGCACCGAAAAATAGGCAAAGAGCCACGATGCCGTCATCATCAGTCCTTTGACCAGAATGAGCGCCTGCGAATGCCAGCTCGTTATGCCGATATCGACATGAAAGCTACTGGAGGAGGTGAACGGCGTGAAGAAGGGCAGCCAGGCAAATGCACCGAACATGGACGACCAGAATACGACCGGAAAAACCCCATTTCCGGTCATCGCCTTCTTGGTCCAATAGTCGTAAAATCCCAATGTGATGCCAGCCAGCAGCCCGAACAGGATCCAGCTCATGCCAAGCTTGCCCGAAAGCTGGAAATGTTCTCAGAAAGATGCGAGATCGAAGAAGTGCCGGTTAAAATAGCCGATCCTTTCGGTAATCCGGAATTCAAAACGTGTTTGAAGGCCGCAATCCGACCGATCTCGCCGGTTTGAGCTGCTTCGCCCATGGCAAACGGACGGTTCGCCAAAACGCGCATACCTTTTTCAGCAAGACGCGCGTGAACCCCCAGCCATCCGGGAGTACTGGAATTGAGGGGAAATTGCAGCCAGTCGAACAATCCTGTTTCGATTGCTGCGTGGGCAGCGGTTTCGCTTGAAACCGAAGCGCCAAATGCGGGTATACCGCAGGATCTAGCCTTGAGAATGGCACGTTCGACATCTGCAAGGCGCACGCTCTCCTCCGTTGCCTTGTGGACTTGAAGCACGTCAATGCGCCCGAGCAGGTCAAGGCTTCGGTCTATGCTACGGCAGAGTGCGTTGTAGCTGTGATCGACCTCTGTGTTTTGGTCTTGCGCGACCCAGTGTTCGCCTGCTTTCGTTGCGATGATGACATCTTTCATCATCTCCGGGCGAGCATTAAGGGCCTCACCCAGAATAGCTTCGCTGGTGTTGTATGCCGGCGCGGTATCAAAGAGGCGGATGCCCATCTCATGTGCCGCGTGGATTAGCGCAATTGCCTCCGGCTTTGGCGGCGGGGTGGTGTTGCGCACACCCCACCTGCGGCCTATGGACACGAGTCCCAGGCCTAGTTTGATTGTGTTCATGTACTCAGCTCTTGGGGTGAAAATGACTTTGCGGCAGGAGATTGTCTTCGCTGATCGTGCCGTTGCCGACGATGACCTTGCCTTTGGGGATGCACAGATTGCGGGCAACGCCGCTGCCTTTCAGCAAGCCGCCTCTCAGGTCCGGATCCGGTTCCATGAAGGAGCCTCCGTCTCCAAGCGAACAGGAGTCAACGGTAATATTTCCCAGGATCTGGGTTCCATCACCAAGGCAGCAGGCGCCGAAAACACTCGGGTTGTTGAGGTAGCGTCCGT
Organism: Roseibium sp. RKSG952; assembly: GCF_009711355.1. Lineage (NCBI taxonomy): Bacteria > Pseudomonadati > Pseudomonadota > Alphaproteobacteria > Hyphomicrobiales > Stappiaceae > Roseibium > Roseibium sp. RKSG952. The sequence goes on from NZ_SMMF01000779.1 coordinate 6,779, forward strand.
TGCTGCCGATCTGGATCCTGGCACCGTCCCTGTTCGCCTTGGCGGTGAAGCCGCCTTCACCAAATTGATTGTTGCTTCCGATGGTCACGTCGCCATGACTGGCTTCGATCAGCGTTCCGGCGTGCAACGTGTTTTCATCGGCAAAGACAATTGCGGCAGCGCCAGAAGCTCTCAGGGTCACGCCCGGATAAATGACATTGTTCCGTCCGAAGCCGACGGAGGCTGAGACAAGTGTGGAGAATGGATCCAGCACCAAATTGCCTTCGAGTACCTCAAGTGTCTCCCTAACGGTTAGAAACCCGCAGGCGATCCGGGCAGCGTCAATCTTTTCAAACGGGGACATCATGCCGCAAACACCTTCCTGTCATGTATGTCGTCGCAAGGGCGCCGCGAAATCGAAGTGTCGTCCACAGCCTCGTGAACCTGTGCGATTAGTGCGTCGGTCAGGTAAGGCGCTTCCGTTAGCTTTCCGGGCAGCGCCACAACATGATTCTCAATCGGTTCACGGATGGCGATGTTCAGAGACCGTGCATCCTTATGATTGTCTACGAGATCCACTTTCACACATGCTACATCGAGCGCGTCGTTAGGACGCCAGTTGGGAAAAATGCGGGCAATTCCACGTCTCAGGTTGTTTGCCCGGTCGGGCGCGACCTCATAGTCGGGGAGGGCGCTCAATAGAGCGTCTTCATTAAAGCCGACAATGCTGACATTGCCATGATGCATCATGGCAGCTTCCTGCGCATCGAGGTAAAAGATGCCCGCATCGGACAGGCGCTGCGTCACGACAAGGTGGCTTTTCCAATAGCGAATAGGAATGTCCACGTTGTGGAATTTCTTAAAGAGATCCCGAACACCGCCACCGGCAGTGTAAACGATCTTTGACCCCTTAAGCGTGACCTCGTCGTCCTCAGAATTCGTTATCGTCAGCGTGGTCCCTTCAATTCTGGTGATGTCGTAACCGAGAAAGAAAACACACCCGGCTTGCCGCGCCTTCGCGGAAAGTTTCCGGTACAAAAGCCGGGTGTTAATGCTGACGTCATTGACTTCGAAAAGGGCGTCCGCACGGTCAAAATCTGCGTCTGAACAACGGCTCGAAGCCTCGCTACAGGTGATCTGACGGTAGCGCACGCCAGCCTCGTTCCAGCGAGAGATCACGTCGTCGATACGGTTGCCGTCCCGCAGCATCGCAATCGGTCGCACATCCCGGTCTTCGATGGCTTCCGGGCAAAAATTCAACAGCTGTTCATGGCCGTAGATGCAGCGGGCTGCAACCTGCAGTGCGTTGTCGCGGTCCTCAATAGAACACGCGTGATACGTGCCACGGTGTAGCCAACCTTCGTTTCTTGTAGAGGGACCGGATGCTAGTGTTGACATTTTCTCGACTAGCGCGACGGACAAACCAATTCTTGTCATTTTGTAGGCGGACATCAGTCCCGCGACACCGCCACCAATAATTACGATATCAAACATTTGTTTTACCGGACCCCAATGAATCAAAGCAACTTAGTGGAGACATCCTAGGTGACAAAACGATGAAATTCAATCTCAAGATTTTAATTCATCAAGCTGCGCCGTAAAACCCAGTCCTTCAGGTTTGGGATACAAGGTGCCCCCGCGCAAGCGGGAATTCCCGTTTGCTCTTGCATTTTTGGTTCTTTCCAGGGAATAAATCCTGCATGCACCGTGCCACAAAAGTCAGATTGTATCCAACGAAGGATTAGACCAAAGAACTAGACTTCCAGTTCGGCGCTGCGCGCTGGGTGTTTCACAACGTCTTTGAGCCGAGATCCTCGCTCTAGAGATACGGCGTGATTGAAGGCAGCGGACAGTCAAGCGCTGCAACAGTCGATCATGCATCTGAACGAGGCATTTCAGCGCTACTTCCGAGAGCACAGGCGCTACCCGCGCTTCAAGTCGAAGCACGGG
>NZ_SMMF01000950.1:0-52575 GCF_009711355.1 Roseibium sp. RKSG952
GCTCCCATTCTTCGCCTTCTGGCACACCCATATGCGACTGCCACGCGGCAAACTGGTTAGTGTTCATCAGCCCGCCGTGATTGTCCTTGTGGCCTGCAATTGGGGTGCCCCATCCTTTGACTGTGTAGGCTAGGAAGCATGTCGGGCGATCATGATTGATGTCGGAAAATGTTTGGGCCATGGTCTCGACGCAGTTGCCGCCGAGGTTCTCCATAAGGGCTGCAAGCTCTGCATCCGTGCGCCGTTCGATCAGAGCGGTCACATCCCCTTGATCCCCCAGATCGTCCATGAGGCGCTGTCGCCAATTCGCACCACCCATGAAAGTTAAAGCGGAGTAATCCTGGTTGGGGCAAGCATCGATCCAGTCGCGCAGTCGGTCGCCGCCGGGCTCGTCGAAGGCAGCACGTTGCAAGACACCATATTTCACACGAACGACATCCCAACTGAACGCATCGAAGATTTTCTCGATCCGTTCAAACAGTCCTTCCCGGACAATACCGTCCAGCGACTGTCGGTTGTAATCGATGATCCACCACGTGTTTCGTAAGTCGTTTTTCCAGCCTTCTTGTAATGCCTCATAGACGTTGCCTTCATCCAGTTCGGCATCGCCTACCAAGGCTACCATACGACCCATTGGCGCGTCTGAACCCCAGCTTTTGGCCTTGATGTAGTCTTGAATGATAGAGGCAAACGAGGTGATCGCGACACCTAAACCCACAGACCCGGTCGAGAAATCAACATCATCAATATCCTTCGTCCGGCTGGGATAACTTTGCACACCCCCAAATCCGCGGAAATTCTCCATCTTTTCGCGGGTCTGATTACCCATGAGATACTGCATCGCATGAAACACCGGCGACGCATGGGGTTTGACTGCAACCCGGTCCTCAGGGCGTAAGGCCGAGAAATAGAGCGCGGTCATGATAGATACCATCGAAGCAGACGAAGCCTGATGGCCACCGATCTTGATCCCATCCACCTTTGGTCGGACATGGTTAGCATGGTGGATCATCCAATGAGACAACCACAGCAGGCGCTGTTCGACGATCTTTAGTTGGGTAGGATCAATGTGCATGGTGGTCTCCGGGTTCAGGCGGCGCTGCGGGCAGGGTAGGGCAAAGCTTGCTCTAGGTCTGCAAGGATATCTTCCACATCCTCTAGCCCGACAGACAGACGGATCAGGCCATCGCTGATCCCATGCTCGGCCCGCTCTTCCGGCGTATATGTCGAATGAGTCATGGATGCCGGGTGCTGGATCAGTGTTTCCGCGTCGCCCAAGGACACCGCACGCTGGATCATGTTCAGGCGGTTCATGAACTCGATCCCACCGGACAGGCCGGACTTGATCTCGAACGCTATCATAGCGCCCGGTTGGGACATCTGTCGCTGCGCTACATCGTGCTGAGCGAAACTCTCAAGACCGGGGAAATAAACTTCGTCGACGGCGGGATGTGCTTCGAGGAAGTCCGCGACGACCTTGGCGGACGCACAGTGACGATCCAGACGCAGGTTCAGTGTTTTCAGCCCTCGCAGGATCAACATCGCGTTGAAAGGAGCCATCACTGCACCTGTCATGTCCTTCATCCCAACAAGGCGGATTTCAGCAATCTGTTCGGCGGTTCCGACAACCAGCCCGGCCACCACATCTCCGTGTCCGCCGAGATATTTGGTGGCGGAGTGCAGAACGATATCTGCCCCGTGCTCGATCGGGCGGGTCAGATACGGGCTGGCATAGGTGTTGTCGACGACGACTGTTGCACCGACCGAGTGCGCAATTTCGACACTCGCGGCGATGTCCACCAATCGCATGTTCGGGTTGGCCGGGGTTTCGAAATAAACCACGCGGGTTTTGTCAGAAACGGCCGCTTTCAGGTTCTCGAGGTCTGTCATGTCGACATGTGTGATGGTGACCCCCCATTTCGCCAAACCGTGACGCATGAAGGCGAAGGTGCAGCCATAGAGCGTTTTGTCCACGATGACTTCGTCACCTGGCGACAGCAGGGTCCAGAGCACTGCTGTGATCGCCCCCATGCCGCTTGAGAGAGCTAGCCCAGCCTCGGCCCCCTCAAGCACGGCAATGCGTTGTTCAAGAAGGTCGCATGTGGGGTTTGAAATACGGCTGTAGATATGACCTTCACGCTCGCCTGCGAACATCTCTCCACCGGCCTCCGCGGTTTCGAAGGAAAACGTGGACGTCAAGTGCAGCGGTGGCGTCAGCGCGCCGTCATTTTCCAAAGGGTTGTAAGCGTGGTGAATGGCGCGGGTGGCAAATCCGGTTGAACGAGTCATTGCAAGCTCCTGATACATGTTGGAGCCAGTTTGCGCCTTTACTTTGGGCTATTGGTTGCGAAATATGTCAATCTGATTGGTTAAATTGGCATATTCCGCCAAACAAGAGGGTAAAATGGACGCTAAGGACAGGCAGATCATTCGAGCGCTGCAGCGTGACGGGCGCATGACGAACCAGGATCTTGCCGACGAGGTGAACTTGTCTCCCTCGCCGTGTTTGCGCCGGGTCAAAAACCTAGAAGCCAACGGAGTGATAAAGGGATACAGTGCCGACGTTGACGCTGCCGCGTATGGGATGGCCATTACCGTCTTCGTACGTATCCGGTTAGAGCGACACAATGAAACGGACGTTCAGAACTTCGAGAAACGCGTTCGGATGATCGATGAAGTTCTTGAATGCCACGTTCTTACCGGCGCAATGGACTACCAGTTGCGGGTTTTGGTATCGGATCTCGAGGCCTACGAGGAATTTATTCGTCACCGAATTCATCCGATCGGTGGAATAGCCTCGATCGATACCAGCTTTGTCTATGGAACAGTAAAAAGGACCGCTGTTTTTCCGCCCGGATAGAAAGAACGAGTCAGAATGAATTGTTCCCAACTGGCTAAAAATCTTTTCTGTTTGAGTTTTTTCGTCGCAATTTCCGATTGTCAGCTTCGCTATAGCCCCGAGTACCTGCGTAAAGCTGCCAGTGCGTTAGAGTTCGAGTATTGCTCAGGTTCAACGAACCTCGGACGCTGTCTTGAAAACAACAAAGGACCCCTCAGGGTCCTTGTTTTATTGGTCGGAGTGAGAGGATTCGAACCTCCGACCCCTGCCTCCCGAAGACAGTGCTCTACCAGGCTGAGCTACACTCCGACCGTGGCGGGTGATCTATACCCGGTGATGCTGATGCGCAAGGGGGATTTTCTCTCGGTTTGCACGAATTGATGCCGTCAAGGAGAACTGTGATTGACCATAAAATTGCAGCTGAAAAGTCGCGCGATTGGCGGCATTCTAGGCCACTATGGCAAGGCTTCTGTGCGATATAGTCGTATTTTGGTGCCGCCGTGATCGACCACCGGGCCAGCGGGCAACAAAGGCAGTCGGGTCGCGCGGGCGAGGGATTGGTTGCTGGTCACTATTCCGACCTGCCAACCGTGGAATCGGGACATCAATACCTTACCAAGACTACCGTACAGAGATCGCAGCCGCTTCTCATCTCCGATACGCGCGCCATATGGCGGATTGACTATCACGATACCGGCAGGTCCTTCGGGTGGCTTGATGTCACTGACCGAGCGGTGCTGGAACCTGGTAACAGCACCAACTCCTGCCTGTTCTGCATTGGCTGATGCAGCCTCGATTGCGCCCGCGTTTCGGTCGGACCCCAGAAACAGCAGATCTGTTGTGTCGGGCTGCGCACCGCTGCGCATGCCTTGCCATGCGGCGCTGTCGAAGGTTGCAAGCTCCTCAAAAGCAAATCGGCGTGTTCGACCGGGAAACAGCCCCAGGGCGATCTCGGCAGCCTCGATTACGAAGGTACCCGAGCCGCACATGGGATCCAGCACAGGCTGGGTTCCGTCGAATCCACATTCACGCAGAAACATCGCCGCCATAGTCTCGCGCATTGGCGCTTTGGCGACCGCGGTTTTGTGTCCGCGTTTGTGGAGTGGATCACCTGACGTATCGACCGAGAAGGTGCAGAGGTCTTTTTCGATGCGCAGCATCACCCGCACATTGGCATCCGACGAGATCGGAGCGCCAAGAGTTTCTGCAATCGCTGTTTCAATACGCTGACGGGCCGCACCTGCATGATAGATTCGCGATTTGCGACTGGTCGCCTCGACCTTTACCGGGACATCAGGCCGCAAAAATTCAGCCCACGGAAACTTGCGCGCTCGTTTGTCCAGCTGCGCAAGGTGAACCGCCGGAAATGAACCCAGGCGCACAAGTACCTTGTTCGCACCCCGAAGTTGCAAATTGGCGCGCCAGACTTCGGCCCAGTTACCTCGACAAGATACGCCGCCTGGCACTGCCTTGGCATCCGCAAACCCATGTTCGCTTGCTTCGGCACACAAAGGCGCTTCCAGCCCGGGTGTTGCCACCAGAAATATTTCGAGGTCAGTTTTTTCCATTCCGGTTGCTTACACCGGATGGACAGAAGGCGCGATACGCAAATTGGGATGTGAGATTTTGGACACCTGATCGATCAATTCAGTTTAAAGTGAACCCAATTCCCAGAATTGAGCGGGAACGGGTTTGCGTTTAGTGTCATCCCCGCGTAAAGGGGCCGTGATCGGAATTACGCTAGCGGATTCCAGTCGGTTTATGACGCAATCGCGACCACCCCGGCTGAAAGATTCGCGCTATCTGGTGCCGACCTTCGATCGGTCAGGGATAGCAGGCACAGGAAAGAGGCTTGGAAGAACGTAGCGACATGCAAACTTTCAAACTGAAGAAAGGGTTGGACCTACCGGTAGAAGGTGCACCCGAGCAGAAAATCCAACCGGGACCCGAATACTCGAGCGTTGGCGTATTGGGTGGGGACTATATCGGTCTCAAACCACGTATGCTGGTGCAGGAAGGTGATCAGGTTCAGCGCGGCACTCCGCTGTTCTGTCACAAAGATGCGCCAGACTCGATGATGGTCGCGCCGCTGAGCGGTAAAGTGGTTGCCATCAACCGGGGCGCACGCCGCGTATTGCAAAGCGTGGTGATCGAGGTTTCGGACGCCAACGACAACGGTGTGGATTTCTCAGGTATCGGCGATGCCCACACAGCCGAGGGCGTGACCGCCAAGCTTTGCGCCGCTGGTCTGTGGACCGCATTCCGGACACGGCCATATTCGAAAATGCCCGAGCCGGGCACCAAGCCTGCCGCTATCTTTGTTACGGCGATGGACAGCGACCCTCTGGCAGGTGACGCTGCGTTGATCATTGCAGACGCCGACGAAGCTTTTGTCAAAGGCCTTGAGGCGGTCGCAAAACTGACCGAAGGCAAAACCTACCTGTGTCAGAAAGACGGCGACTCGATTCCGGGCGCTGATCTGCCCGGTGTAGAAGCGGCGGCTTTCTCAGGACCGCATCCGTCGGGACTGGCCGGTACGCACATCCATTTCCTTGAGCCGCTGGCCGGAGACAAACAGGTCTGGACCATCGGCTATCAGGATGTGATCGCCATCGGCCGTCTGATGCAGACCGGACATCTGGATCCCAGCGTAGTCATCGCGCTGAGTGGACCCGGGGCACGGCAACCGCGCCTGATCCGGACCGTCATGGGCGCCTCGACCGACGATCTGACCCGCGACGAGGTCAATGTCGATGGTGTGGCGCGTATCATCACGGGTTCGATCTTGTCTGGCGGTCATGCCGAAGGTCCGCACGCGTATCTGAGCCGTTTCGCGCGTCAGATCACCATCATTCGTGAAGATCATGATCAGCACACACTGGGCTGGATCCTTCCGATGCCATCAAAGTACGCGGTGCAGCCGGTTCTGGGATCGGCATTTGCCAAGAAGCTGTTCGCATTTACCTCGAACCTGAACGGTGGTCGCCGCGCGATGGTGCCGACCGGCACGTTCGAGCAGTTGATGCCGCAGGATTATCTGCCCACGCAATTGCTGCGCGCATTGCTGGTAATGGACACAGATACCGCACAGGCGCTGGGTGCGCTGGAGCTGGACGAAGAGGATCTGGGCCTTGTCGGCTTTGCCTGTCCGGCGAAGTATGAATATGGGCTGGCGCTGCGCGACTGCCTTTCCAAGATTGAAAAGGAGGGCTGATCCGAATGGGTTTGCGAAACTTCTTTGACCGGATCGAGCCGAACTTTACCAAGGGCGGCAAGTACGAGAAGTATTTCCCCATCTACGAGATGGTCGAAAGCTTCATCTACACTCCGAAAACCGTAACCACTGTTGCGCCCCATGCGCGGTCTTATGTGGATATGAAGCGAATCATGACTTACGTCGTGATCGCAACAATCCCCTGTATCCTTTGGGGGATGTACAACACTGGCTATCAGGCAAACTCGGCCATTGCCGCGCTTGGTCCGGATTCCGCGACAGGTTGGCGGATTGCCATCCTACAGATGTTCGGCATTTCACTGAACCCCGACAGCATTTTTGCCAATGTGATGCACGGGTTGATGTATTTCCTACCGATTTACATCGTTACTCTGGTCGCAGGCGGTATCTTCGAGGTCATCTTTGCGACCGTCCGTGGACACGAGGTTAACGAAGGTTTCCTTGTAACCTCAATGCTTTATACGCTGATCATGCCCGCATCCGCGCCTCTTTGGCAGGTCGCGTTGGGCATTATATTCGGCGTAGTGATCGGTAAAGAAGTGTTTGGCGGTACAGGCAAAAACTTCCTTAACCCGGCACTTGTCGGCCGCGCGTTCCTGTATTTCGCTTATCCCGCGAACATGTCGGGCGACACTGTCTGGACTCCTGTTGATGGTTTCTCAGGCGCAACGGCGCTGTCGGTTTCCGCATCGGAAGGGTATCAGGCTCTGGCTACCGAAGGTTTGACCTGGTGGAACGCGTTTCTGGGTCAGATGCAGGGTAGTTTTGGTGAAACCTCGACGCTGGCCTGTATGATTGGTCTGGCATTCCTGCTGATGACCCGCATCGCCAATTTCCGCCTGATTGTCGGCTGTCTGGCGGGGACTATCGGTCTTACCCTGCTGTTCAACTTGATTGGGTCGGATACCAACCCGATGTTTGCGATGCCCTGGTACTGGCACATCGTTGTTGGTGGCTATGCCTTCGGTCTGGCCTTCATGGTGACCGAGCCCGTTTCGGCCAGCCACACTAACATGGGACGCTACATCTACGGCGCTTTGATCGGTGTCATGGTTGTGTTGATCCGTGTGGTTAACCCGGCTTTCCCGGAAGGCATGATGTTGGCAATCCTGTTCGGTAACGTCTTTGCACCGCTGATCGACTACTTCGTCGTTCAGGCAAACATCAAACGGAGGGCGCGTCGCCATGTCTGATACGCAACCCCAAGAACCCAAAGGGGCGATTGCCCGGTTCCTGGCGGCCTCGCCGGATTCCGTTGGCAAGACGATCTTTGTTGCCGTCGCCGTCTGTCTGGTTGCCTCGATGGTCGTTTCGGCCGCTGCAGTCAGCCTGCGCCCGGTGCAGGAAGCAAACGCGCTGAAGGACAAGCAGGTCAACGTTTTGCAGGTTGCCGGTGTTTACGAGCCGGGCATCAACGTGAGCGAAGCCTTCGCCGCGTTTGAACCTCACGTACTGGAATTGGCTACTGGCGAATTCGTTGACGATCAGTTCGATCCGGCGACCTTTGACGACATCGCTGCCGCCAGCGATCCCGAGTTGAGCGTTGCATTGGACAATGACCCGGCGGGTATTGGGCGCAAGTCCAAATACCGTGTGATCTATCTGCTGCGCGACGACGCCGGTGACCTGGATAAGGTCATCCTCCCGCTGCACGGTTACGGACTGTGGTCAACGCTCTATGGCTTTATCGCGCTGGAAAACAACGGCAACGATATCTTTGGTCTGCAGTTCTATCAGCATGGTGAAACCCCCGGCCTTGGCGCCGAGGTGGATAACCCGCGCTGGAAAGCACTGTGGAACGGCAAGAAACTGCGGGATGAGGCTGGCGATCTGCAGATCACCGTGTCCAAGTCACAACCCGCCGCCGGCCCTGAGTTCTATGTTGACGCGCTGGCCGGTGCCACGCTGACTTCGGTTGGTGTCGATAACCTGGTGAAATTCTGGATGGGTGATGCGGGCTACGCTCCGTTCCTGGCCAAACTGCAAGCAGGAGAGATTTGATGTCCCAGACCAAGAAAGAGATGCTGGTCGACCCGCTTGTCGACAACAACCCGATTACCCTGCAGGTGCTTGGCATCTGCTCGGCGCTGGCGGTGACCTCTTCGCTGCAGGTGTCCTTCGTGATGGCGCTGGCGGTGACCTTCGTGACCTCGTTCTCGTCCTTCTTCATCTCGTGCCTGCGGAACCAGATTCCGGGCTCGATCCGGATCATCGTTCAGATGGTGATCATCGCCTCGCTGGTGATTCTGGTGGATCAGGTTCTCAAGGCCTACGCCTTTGAGATCTCGAAAACCCTGTCGGTCTTCGTCGGCCTGATCATCACCAACTGTATCGTGATGGGCCGCGCCGAAGCGTTTGCAATGAAGAACCCACCGGTCGCGTCCTTCATCGATGGTCTGGGCAACGGCATGGGCTACGGCCTGATCCTGCTGCTGGTCGGTTTCATCCGCGAGCTTTTCGGGAACGGATCGCTGTTCGGCGTCACCATCCTTGAGACTGTCAACAACGGCGGCTGGTATGTACCCAACGGCATGTTGCTGCTTCCGCCATCGGCGTTCTTTATCATCGGTCTGATCATCTGGGCCTTCCGCACATGGAAGCCGAACCAGGTCGAAGAACGTGAATACAAAATTCAGCAGGTAGAGGCCCACTGATGGAAGGTCTGATTTCACTGGCCGTAAAGGCCATCTTTGTTGAAAACCTCGCGCTCAGCTTCTTCCTCGGCATGTGTACCTTCATCGCCGTATCCAAGAAGATCTCGACCGCGCTGGGACTGGGTATCTCGGTGATGGTTGTTCAGGCGATCACCGTACCGACGAACAACCTGCTGCTTAGCTATCTGCTGAAGCCGGGCGCGCTGGCTTGGGCCGGTTTCCCCGATGTGGATCTGACCTTCCTTGGCCTGATTTCCTACATCGGCGTGATCGCGGCGATGGTTCAGATCCTTGAGATGGTCTTGGATAAGTACTTCCCGCCGCTCTACAACGCGTTGGGGATCTTCCTGCCTCTGATCACGGTGAACTGCGCCATTTTGGGTGGCTCGCTGTTCATGGTCGAGCGCGACTATAACTTTGCCGAAGCCGCAACTTATGGTCTGTCTTCGGGCTTTGGCTGGGCGCTGGCGATTACTGCAATGGCGGGTGTGCGCGAAAAGCTGAAGTACTCGGACATTCCGGATGGCCTGCAGGGTCTTGGTATCACCTTCATCACCGCGGGACTGATGGCGATGGCCTTCATGTCCTTCTCGGGCGTGAAGCTGTAAGGAGAGGCTCGCATGGAAACTTTTAGCCTAGGCGTCGTCCTTTTCACCCTGATTGTTATCGCACTGGTGGCCATCATTATGGCTGCCCGTTCGAAACTGGTGTCGACCGGTGATGTGAACATCACGATTAACGGCGAGAAAACCATCTCGGTTCCTGCGGGGGGCAAACTGCTGCAAACACTGGCGGCCGAGAAGCTGTTCGTCCCGTCGGCCTGTGGTGGCGGTGGTACTTGTGCGCAGTGTCGCGTGCGTGTGCATTCGGGTGGAGGGTCCATCCTGCCGACTGAGGAAAGCCACATCACCAAGCGTGAAGCTGCCTGCGGCGACCGCCTGTCCTGTCAGGTTGCGGTCAAGCAGGACATGGATATCGAAGTTCCCGAAGAGGTCTTCGGCGTCAAGAAATGGGAATGTACAGTTCGTTCTAACGAAAACGTGGCGACCTTCATCAAGGCGCTGACGCTGGACTTGCCCGAAGGTGAGGATGTGAACTTCCGCGCCGGTGGATACATCCAGATCGAAGCCCCTGCGCACGCTCTGAAATACACCGATTTCGATATCGAAGAAGAGTACCGCGAAGACTGGGATCGCTTCAATCTATGGCAGTATGAGTCGGTTGTGAACGAACCGATCGAACGTGCCTATTCGATGGCCAACTATCCGGACGAAAAAGGCATGATCATGCTCAACGTTCGGGTTGCTTCGCCTCCTCCGGGGTCAGAAGGCATCCCGGCCGGTCAGATGTCGTCTTACATCTTCAACCTGAAGCCGGGTGACAAAGTGACAATCTCGGGTCCGTTCGGTGAATTCTTTGCCCGGGAAACCGAGAAAGAGATGGTCTTCATCGGCGGTGGTGCTGGTATGGCACCGATGCGCAGCCACATCTTTGACCAGCTCAAGCGTCTCGAGAACCGCAACCGCAAGATCAGCTTCTGGTACGGTGCGCGTTCAAAGAAAGAGATGTTCTTTGTCGAGGATTTCGACACGCTGGCCGCAGAGTTCGATAACTTTGAATGGCACGTAGCCCTGTCGGATGCGCAGCCTGAGGACGATTGGAAAGGCTATACCGGCTTCATCCACAATGTCCTGTTCGAAGAATATCTCAAGAACCATCCGGCACCAGAGGACTGCGAGTTCTACATGTGTGGCCCGCCAATTATGAACCAGTCGGTCATCAACATGCTGCTGGACCTGGGAGTGGACCGCGAAGACATCATGCTCGACGATTTCGGCGGGTAAGAAACGAAAAACCGGCGCTAATGGCGCCGGTTTTGTTTTTCAGACAGTGCTTGAGCAGAGCAGTGTCAGTGTTTCGGTGGATAAAGCCAAAACGCCATGAGGCGTGTAAATCTCGGCATTATGACGTATGTCATCAGGACCACTACGATGGCCACCGCAATTCCATTTCCTAAAATCGTTGGAAGCGCTCCGAATTCAGGAACGTATGCTAAGGCGGCATGGACCAGCAGGATCGTCGGAAAAAGCGCAATGTAAGTTGTGATGGCCATCTTATATGCTGGTGGCCTTGCCCCTGCGTTAGCCGAGACCGGCAAGGTAAACCAGGTCTCCAACCCGGTCAGCCAGGTCCGCTGAGGCTCACCTGCCGTAAACTCGTCAGCAGCTGTGACGAGGCGCACATGGTCATCAGACGCCTCCCAGGCCTTCAAATGCACATCGCTGTCGAAGGTGCAAATTACTCGGTATGCAGGCTGATGCGGCAGGGAGGGACGAACGACATGAACACTGTTGAGCCCATAAGCGTTACGCATGGCATCGATTATATCACTGATCGCAGCTTCAAGCTGCTGCTCCTGACCAGCCTTCGGTATTCTATCGATGATTTTCGTTGCGCCCTCACTAACGTGATCGCCAGTTGCACTGCTCATCAATCTCGTTCTCCCGAAACAAATCTGTAGCTATGTTAGCACCTTTATCCCACACAAACTGCGGTGTGTTGCAAACTACTGAATGACAGGTTGGCGTCTTTTCGTGAGCGGTTTCTGACTGTTACAACCTCAGATCGCTGGCCTCTCGCGGCAGGCATGACTTTACGTCGAACAGGATGTTCTTCGATTTACCATAGGACCGGATTTCTTCCGGAGACAGTGTAAGAAACTCCCGATGCGCGACTGCCAATACGATCCCGTCATAGCTGTCTCGCTGAGGTTCTGACACGAGCGTGATACCATGTTCGTCCAGCGCGGCCTGCGCATCGGCGTGAGGATCATGAACATCCACCGTGACACCGTAATCCTGCAGTTCATGAACAATATCGACCACGCGGGTGTTGCGCAGATCGGGGCAATTCTCCTTAAAGGTCAGCCCCATGACCAACACCTTTGCTGCCCCTACGTTGATCCCATCGCGCGTCATGCGTTTGACCAGTTGCGAAACCACATAGCTGCCCATCCCGTCATTCAACCGTCGCCCGGCGAGAATGATCTGCGGATGATGCCCAACCGCTTCGGCCTTGTGTGTGAGGTAGTAGGGGTCGACACCGATGCAGTGTCCGCCCACCAAACCGGGGCGGAATGGCAGGAAATTCCACTTGGTTCCGGCGGCACGCAACACGGCGTCAGTGTCGATATCCATCCGGCCAAAGATCATGGCCAGTTCATTCACCAAAGCGATGTTCAGGTCCCGCTGAGTGTTCTCGATGACCTTAGCCGCTTCGGCCACACAGATGCTTTCGGCCTTGTGCGTACCCGCCGAGATTATCCTAGCATAGAGGGCATCCACCAGATCAGCGACTTCGGGCGTTGATCCAGAGGTTACCTTGCAGATATCGGAAATCCGATGGGTTTTATCCCCGGGATTGATCCGTTCGGGGCTGTATCCCGCAAAGAAGTCCTGATTGAAGCGCAAGCCCGAGACACGTTCCAATACCGGAATACAGTCCTCTTCGGTTGCGCCGGGATAGACCGTGGATTCATAGATCACCAGGTCACCGCGCTTCAGTACACCGCCTACTGTTTCAGACGCGCTTAGCAGCGGGCTCAGATCAGGCTGCTTCCCTGCAGTGATCGGTGTTGGGACAGTAACAATGTAAGTATCGCAATCTGCCAGATCCGCAGCGTTGGTGGTGAAATTCAGGCCTGTGGCAGCGGCAAGGTCTTCCGGCTCAACCTCAAGCGTTGAATCCGCACCACGCTGCAGTTCCTCGATACGTGCCTGATTGATATCAAACCCAACTACCGATCCTAGTTTTCCAAACGCCACAGCCAGTGGCAGCCCGACATAGCCAAGGCCGATGACTGCGATTTTTCGGGAATTGGGGTTCGTTTCCAGCATCCAGATCTCTTGAGTCATTTTCCGTGGTAATCACGGAACCATTCTACAAATTGCGCGATGCCATCCTTGAAATCCGTTTGCGGACGGTATCCAGTCAGTCGCTGCAACAGATCCGTATTGGCCCATGTAGCAGGGACATCACCCATCTGCATGGGCATGTAGTTGCGGATCGCCTTTTTCCCGACGGCTTCTTCGATGGCTTCTACAAAATCCAGCAAGCGCACCTTGTCACCGTTTCCGATGTTCACGACCCGATACGGAGCAACCGGCGACAGGCTGTCGCCTTCTTCGATTTCGTCGGGACTCGCAGGTCGGATTGGGGGTGTATCAATCAACAATCGAATGCCCCGGACCAGATCGTTGACGTTGGTAAAGTCACGATACATGTCACCGTGGTTGTAGATGTCGATCGGACGGCCATCCAGAATCGCATCGACGAATTTATAAAGTGCCAGATCGGGACGTCCCCAGGTGCCATACACGGTGAAGAACCGGAACATTGTGGTCGGCAGGTCCCAGAGGTGAGCATAAGAGTGCCCCATCGCCTCATTCGCTTTCTTGGTCGCCGAGTAGATGGTCAGCTGAGTGTCCGCCTTTTCGACCTCGGTAAAAGGCATCTCATCGTTTGCGCCGTAAACCGACGAAGTGGATGCCATCAGCAAGTGATCCACCTTATGCTGACGGGCGGCCTCCATCACGTTGAACGTACCGACAATGTTGGAATCTATGTAGCTTCGTGGTTGCTCCAAACTGTACCGGACTCCGGCCTGACCAGCGAGATGGACAATGACATCGGGTTCAAAATCGTCTGCGACCTGCATCAGGCGTTCGTGGTTTTCCAACAGGTCTTCGGTGGCGGAGAAACCGGGTGTCTGCAGCAGCATCTGGTGTCGGCGTTGCTTGAGGCTGACATCGTAATAGTCGGTCATCCCGTCATAGCCATGCACCTGAAACCCCTCTGACAGCAACAGCTTTGCCAGATGGAACCCAATGAACCCCGCTGTACCCGTAACCAGAACCCGTTTCATGAAACCCTCGAACGTTATCCAAACACTGTGACCATCAGGGACCCTTTCCATCCGGTGAGGTCAAGAGGATTTCCCTGTCGGCGACCGTCATATCAGCCGGGCAGAGGTCTGCGTCAACCAGTTGGCTTATCAGGAGGAGATTGACCTGAACAGGCAGAAGCTAATCCAGCACGCGAGCTCATTGGTGGTGGGTTGCTTTCGGATGGAAGCGAAACAGTCGATGCGCGATATCTGATCGAGATTGCTTGTCGTTGCTCGCAAATCAGGTCCAGCGCTTGTTGATGTGTTGAAGGCACCTAAGTAACCTTTGGCAGTTGGGAATTGCCGATAACGACCGGGCAGGGTACTGAACTTCAGAGATGATTAAGGAATGGATCAGAAAACTCGCCAAGCAGTCCGCTGCCCAGGATATGGGAGCTTCGCTTGCCGAACTCGCACCGGATCAGCGGTTTTATGCGGTTGGTGACATCCATGGTCGACTTGATCTGCTGCAGACGTTGCTTCCCCGTTTGGACCGCCGATACCCTTTGGTCTTTGTTGGCGACTACATTGATCGGGGAGAGTACAGCGCACAGGTCTTGCATCATCTGAAACACCTCAGCGAAGACACCAACCGTCAGGTCGTGTGTCTGCTGGGCAATCACGAAGAAATGCTGTTGAAATTTGTCGATGACCCCAAGCGGATGGGGCGACTGTGGTTGCAAAATGGTGGCTTGCAAACATTGGCTTCTTTCGGGCTTGGTAATGTCACCGAAGCCGTTATCGGCAAGGAGGCGGTAGAGGTTGCAGAGCGATTGCGGGCCAGAATTGGCGACCGGGTTCTCGACTGGCTGCGAGGGCTGCCTCTGACCTGGAGCAGCGGAAACGTGACCGTGGTTCACGCCGCTTTGGATCCCGCCTTTCCCCTCGATGATCAGCCCCGGCAAGTATGTTTGTGGGGGCACCCTCGATTTCGTCTGGATCGCCGTACTGATGATCAATGGGTTGTGCACGGTCACACAATCGTTTCTGAGCCACGCATCAAACATAAGATTGTATCGATCGACACGGGCGCTTTTGCGACCGGTCGATTGACCGCGGCTGAAATCTCGACAGGCGAAATCCGATTTATTTCAGCTGATCAGAAGTAACCGGTACGGTATCTGATGACTTTCCCATAACTGACAAGTTGGTTCAGGCTGCACACCCAAAAGACCACCCCATGAGGTCGTCAGCAACAATCTGCACAATTTACTACACCGACCAACGGGCAGGTCCGTGAGGTCCTTGCCCGTTGCGACGAGGTTTATCTGTCAGCCGACAATCATCTGTTTCATGCGCAAGGCTTCATATTCCAGCTCTTTAAGCCGGAAATGCACGACATCTCCAATGGTAATGACACCTTTGAGGCTGCCATCACTGATCACTGGCATGTGACGGAACCGACCTTCGGTCATGGTCTTCAGCACATCCATCAGCAGATCATCCGGTGCGCAGCTTTTCACCTCTCGCGTCATCAGATCTTGGACGGATTGCGGCAGTGTCTGACCGGGTGTATCGGCCATGCGCCGAACGATATCACGTTCGGACAGGATACCCTGCAGCGCACCGTTCTGGTCTGTGACGACGACAGCACCGATGCGTTTTTCCTTCAGGATGTCCACGACTGAATGGATCGTATCGTTTGGACGTACCGCGATCACCGCATTTCCCTTGCCTTCCAGCAATTTCGCCACCGTCGTCTGAGTATGTGACAGGTTCGACTCGACGGATTGGCTGTAAGTACTGGACTCGGCCTTGTCGCCACGCGTCGGGGGCTGGTAAGAGCTTGGGGCCATGGGCGGTCTCCTCCTTTACCGGATTTGGCTTATACCTCCACCTTAGCGCAGGGACAGAACCTGTATAGGGTACAATTTCACAAACTGGCGTAACTCCGCCACTTCGCAAGGAAAATTGGCTTCTTGGACCAGCTGTATCTTACTCCTCCCGTTGCGGCGCTGATCTTTTTCTTTGTGGTGGTGTGTGGTCACAACTTCCGGAAAACCTGGAAACAGCAAGAAGCGGGCTGGCAAAAGCGTGCGTGGCTGTTCGGGGTGCCTGCCGCCGTTGGGTTGTTGGCATTGGGCTTTCTGCCGCTGAAAATCTGAAGCCGGTTTGACTCTGTTGGGGACCGCTGGCATACGCCGGTCACAGTTTTCCCAGGAGGTCGCCTAATGCGCCGTTTGACTGCACTGGCCCTGATGCTTTTCGTTTCCGGCTGTCTGTTCGATAAAGAACCCGAGGTGGTTCGTCTGTCGGGTGAGACGATGGGAACCACGTTCAACATCACTGCGATTGGTGAAGATATCGACGAAACAGCGCTTGCTGCGTCCGTTGAAGAAACCCTTGCGCAGGTCAATGCCAAGATGTCCAACTGGGATCCGAATTCCGAAGTTTCGACTTTCTCGGCCTCGGACAGCACAGCGCCTGCTGATGTGTCCGAAGAATTCGCGTATGTGATTGCTGCTGCAAATGAGGTTCATGAGAAAAGCAACGGTACCTTTGATGTGACCTTGGGCCCGCTGATCGAGCTTTGGGGCTTTGGCCCGCGCAAACCAGAGGACCCTGTACCTGCTGACGCCGACATTCAAGCCGCACTGAATGGGGTAGGCCAGGCGCGCTTGCTGAAACTGGATAGCGCGGCTGGAACGCTGGCGAAATCCAACGCGGATGTTGGCATCAACCTGTCCGCCATTGCCAAAGGTTACGGAATCGATGCTGTAGCTCAGAGCCTCAGCGATGCGGGTCTTGAGAACTATATGGTCGAGATCGGCGGCGATCTGGTCGCCAAAGGTCAGAATGATAAAGGTGAAAGCTGGCAGATCGGCGTGGAAAAGCCGGAAACCGGTAGCCAGATCATTCAACTGATCGTCCCTGTAGACAATCTGGGCATGGCAACATCCGGTGATTACAAGAACTTCTTCGAACAGGACGGTGTGCGCTATTCACACATCATTGACCCGACAACCGGGCACCCGATTACGCACCGCACAACCTCTGTCACAGTACTGGCTGAGAATGCGATGATGGCTGATGCGTGGGCAACGGCGATGCTGGCCTTGGGTCAGGAAGAGGGCTTGAGACTAGCCGAGGAGCATCAACTTGCCGTGTTCTTCATCTCGCGGGATGTTGCCGCTGGCGAAGATGCTTATATCACGGTACAAAGCAGTGCGTTCAACGACGCGCTGGGAACCAACTGACAGGTAGGAACCGGGATGAGCACCTTTATTCTAGCTTTCGTGCTTTTGCTGATCATCATGGTGGGCATGTCTCTGGGTGTCATGCTGATGGGCAAGACAATCAAAGGCAGCTGTGGCGGTCTGAACGCGATATCCGGTGCCGACAAATGTGTCGTCTGCAAGAAAGATGTCGATCCGAACAGCCCTCTGCGTGATCAGTTGCAATGCAAGCGCGCGAAAAAGATGCTGCAGCAGATGGAAAGCCAGACCTGAATTTTGGACCGCCTTGAAATTTGTCTTCGCTGTTAGGCCGCGACCGGTTAAGTTAGCATGTGAAGTAAATTTCAGGGACACCAATCGCGATGGCCAAAGCCAGGAACATTCTGTTCATCATGTTCGACCAGCTCCGCTGGGATTATCTGAGCTGCTACGGCCATCCACATCTGCATACACCGAACGTAGACCGTCTGGCGGCGCGCGGTGTCCGCTTTGATCGCGCCTATATCCAATCTCCGATCTGCGGTAGCTCCCGCATGTCCACTTATACCGGGCGGTATGTCCATTCTCATGGTGCATCGTGGAATGGCATCCCTCTGAAGGTGGGTGAGGTGACCATGGGCGATCACCTGCGCAAGGCGGGGATGGATTGCTGGCTGGTTGGCAAAACGCATATGCGCGCGGATGCCGAGGGTATGGAACGGCTGGGTCTGGAGCCAGACAGTTTGATTGGCGCTCGCGTGGCCGAATGTGGCTTTGACGTGTTCGAGCGTGATGATGGCATGCGGCCTGAGGGGCCGGATGGCTTTTATGATCCTGAAGGCGCTCGGGAATACAACAAATACCTTAATGCAAAGGGGTATGAGAGCGACAATCCATGGCACGACTTTGCCAATTCCGGCCTCGATGCGGACGGGAACGTTCTTTCGGGTTGGTTCCTGAAAAACTCTCCCGAAGCTGCGAACATCGCCGAAGAGGACAGTGAAACCCCATATCTGACCACACGCGGAATGGAGTTCATGGAAACCCACGATGGCCCGTGGTGCTGTCATCTCAGCTATATCAAACCTCATTGGCCCTACATCGTGCCGGAGCCTTATGCGTCAATGTATGGACCCGAACACGTACTGCCGGTGGTTCGATCTGAATCCGAGCGACAGAATGCACATCCCGTGCTTGCAGCTTTCATGAACACCAAGATCGGGCAGACCTTCTCGCGTGACGATGTGCGGGACGCAGTCATTCCAGCCTACATGGGTCTGATCAAACAAGCCGATGATCAGATCGGACGTTTGCTCGACTGGATGGAAGAAACGGGTCGGATGGACGATACCATGATCGTACTGACCTCGGACCACGGCGACTTTCTGGGTGATCACTGGATGGGGGAAAAGACATTCTTCCACGACGCCTCAACCAAAATGCCCCTGATCATCTACGATCCATCGGACGAAGCGGATGCCACGCGCGGGACTGTCAGCGACGCGCTGGTCGAGTCGATTGATCTGGCGCCAACCTTTTTGGATGTGGCAGGTGGTCAAGTGGCAGATCACATCCTCGAAGGTCATTCCTTGCTGCCCATTCTGCACGGTAAAACCGAGGCCACAGCCCGGGAATATGTGATCTGCGAATACGACTACTCTGCCTCACCCATCGCTGACATTCTGGGGGTTTCGGTTCGGGACGCGGTGATGTTCATGGTGGCGAACAGGAAATGGAAGCTGGTCCACTGCGAAGGCGGATACAGACCGATCCTGTTTGATCTGGAAAATGATCCGGACGAATTGGTTGATCTGGGTACCAGTGCTGAACATGCGGATGTGATTGCAGAGATGTATAATCATTTGTTTGCGTGGGCTCGCAGACCGTCGCAACGCACCACGCGTTCGGAACAGCAACTGACCGAGATGCGCACAAAAAGCCGGGGAAAAGGCGTGGTGTTGGGTATCTATGATGAAAACGATGCGCCGCTGGATCTGACGGTCAAGTATCGTGACAGAAAGGCCAAGCCGTATCGCGATCTCATCGATAAGGGTTAGGGCGGCAGAATTAATTCTGGCAACCCGGACATAAAAGACGGTTCACGCCCGCGCGGGCAGGGGGTAGAAGACTGCGCAAGAGCAGTAACCGGAGATCTTCTATGACCGCCCCCAAGCCCGTTGTCCTGTGCATTCTCGATGGATGGGGTCTGTCGAATGACACACGGGCCAACGCGCCTTATCTTGCCGAGACGCCAACCTTCGACGCCATCATGTCCAAAGGGCCGCATGCAACGCTGATCACGCATGGCCCGGATGTAGGGCTGCCGAGCGGTCAGATGGGTAATTCCGAGGTCGGTCACACCAATATCGGCGCGGGCCGGATCGTCGCGATGGATTTGGGACAGATTGATCTGGCGATTGAAGATGGATCGTTCTTTGATAACGCTGCGCTTCAGGATTTTATCAGCAAGGTCAAGGCTGCCAATGGTACTGCGCATCTGATGGGTTTGATCTCGGATGGCGGGGTACATGGTCATTTGAATCATATCATTGCTGCCGCAAAAGCCATCACCGATGCCGGTGTCCCTGTGGCATTGCACGCAATGACAGATGGGCGCGATGTATCGCCCAAATCGGCCTTCACATACGTTGCCCAGCTTGAAGAACGCCTGCCTAAAGGCGCAAAGATTGTCACAGTCAGCGGGCGCTACTTTGCCATGGACCGCGACAACAGATGGGAACGCGTAAGCGAAGCCTATGACGCGATGATCAACGCAAAAGGACGCGAGGGTAGGACCGCTCACTCTGCAGTGGACCATGCGTATAATCAGTCGGAAACAGACGAGTTCATCACGCCAACGGTGCTGGCTGGCTATGACGGTGTTAAGGATGGGGACGGTGTCTTCTGCCTCAATTTCCGGGCCGACCGCGCCCGTGAAATCCTGCGTGCCATTGGTGAGCCTGGATTTGCAGATTTCGATACCGGCCAGCGGCCACACTTGTCTGCGTTGCTGGGTATGGTCGAATACTCAGATGGCCACAACGCCTATATGACAACCGTTTTTCCCAAGCGCGACATCGTGAATACTCTGGGCGAATGGGTGGCAAAGCAAGGGCTACGGCAGTTCCGACTGGCCGAGACCGAAAAGTACCCGCATGTGACCTTTTTCCTCAACGGCGGCAAAGAGAAGCCGGAAGAGGGCGAGGATCGCTTCATGCCCAAATCACCCAAAGTGGCCACCTACGACCTACAGCCCGAGATGTCTTCGGCCGAAGTCACAGCCAAGTTTGTCGAAGCGATTGAAGCGGGTTACGACCTGATCGTCACCAACTATGCCAACCCCGACATGGTTGGACATACCGGAGATTTGCAGGCCGCAATCAAGGCCTGTGAAGCAGTGGATCAGGGATTGGCTCAGGTCGTCGCAGCGCTAGAGAAGGTGGGTGGTGCGATGATCGTGACTGCTGATCACGGGAATTGTGAGATGATGGTCGATCCCGAAACGGGTGGCCCACATACAGCACATACCTTGAACCCGGTTCCGGTGGCTCTGGTCGGCGGACCAGAGGGGGCTAAACTGCGGAGTGGTCGTTTGTCCGATCTGGCACCGACTCTTTTGGAGTTGATGGAACTGCCTAAACCACCCGAGATGACCGGAGAAAGCTTGCTGTCATGAGGTTTCTTGCGCTTCTGTTTGCAACTGCTTTGGGATCTGCGCCCGCATACGCGCAGACAGATCCTGCTCAGGCGGCGTTGGAAGCAGCGCAGATGCTGGAACAAGCTTCAATCTCTCTGACCGAGGCGGATAGCGCCCGTGATCGGGTACGTGCACTGACCGAAACACTGCAGGCCTATGAGGCAGGTCTGACCGCCATGCGTGACGGGCTGCGCAAGGCTGCTACGCGTGAGGCCCAGCTGACCGCAGAACTGCGCGCACGGGAAAAGGATGTCGCGCAGCTGTTGGGCGTTCTTCAGACCATCGAAACCACTGCGCCGCCGGTGTTGATGCTGCATCCATCAGGCCCATTGGGTTCCGCACGCACAGGAATGATGTTGTCCGAAGTAACATCAGGCCTGAACGCCAAAGCGCAGGCTTTGGCGCATGACCTGCAAGAAGTGCAAACCTTGCGACAGTTGCAGCAAAGTGCAGCTGAGACCCTGACAGAGGGCCTGATTG
The DNA here is from genome assembly GCF_009711355.1 of Roseibium sp. RKSG952. Taxonomy (NCBI): domain Bacteria; kingdom Pseudomonadati; phylum Pseudomonadota; class Alphaproteobacteria; order Hyphomicrobiales; family Stappiaceae; genus Roseibium; species Roseibium sp. RKSG952. Next base: position 21,006 of record NZ_SMMF01000950.1, read on the forward strand.
GTGTTCAGGATGCGCGCACGCGGCTCAGCGAGGCGATTGCCGACAGAACTGATCTGCCACGCCGGTTTGTCGAAGATCCGGTGCGTACGGCAATCCTGATTTCATCAACCGAAACTCTGGACGGTTTTGCCAGCGGGCTTTCCGAAATCTCCGAGGGTGAGATCGTGGAAACCAATGCCGATGTAACGGATCTGAAGGGGCAGATCGCATTGCCCGTTCAGGGGGTCCTCCTACACAAAGCGGGTGAGACGGACGCGGCCGGAGTGACACGCCCCGGGCTTGTCATGGGAACCCGTCCCCGTTCGTTGGTAGTTTCTCCCACAGCTGCAACAATCCGTTATCGTGGGCCATTACTGGATCTCGGGAACCTCATAATTCTGGAGCCTCAGCCCGGATTGTTGTTTGTGTTCTCGGGCTTGCAGGAAGTTTACGGCGAATCCGGACAGGTGATCCCAGAAGGCACTCCAGTGGGGTTGATGCCCGGCGGTACGCCAGAAATAGGCGCGATTTTGTCAACATCCGGTGATGGCACTGGAACTGACCGGTCAGAAACGCTCTATATAGAAGTAAGAGAAGAAAATACGCCCGTGAATCCGGAATCGTGGTTTCGGACAGACAAGGATGGATAAACGAGTATGAAGAAATTTATTATGGCCGGTCTGGCCGGAACCGTGGCAGGGATTGTTGCAACGACACAAATCGCCGGACCGCTGCTGGCGCAAGAGGCTGAAAACAAGGCCAGTGTCTATGAGCAACTGGACCTGTTCGGTGACATCTTTGAACGGATCCGTGCACAATATGTCGAAGAAGTCGAATCTGACGAACTGATCGAAGCGGCAATCGATGGCATGCTGACTTCGCTTGACCCACACTCCAGCTACTTGTCGCCTGATGACGCTGAGCAGATGCGCGTTCAGACTCGCGGAGAGTTCGGTGGTCTGGGCATCGAGGTCACGCAGGAAGAAGGTTTCGTCAAAGTGGTTTCGCCCATTGACGACACACCAGCGGATGAGGCCGGGATCGAAGCCGGCGATTTCATCACCCATGTCGATGGTGAGAGCATTCTTGGCCTGACGCTTGATAAAGCGGTTGACCTGATGCGCGGGCCGGTTGGGTCCGAAATCGTCATCACAGTGGTTCGTGAAGGCGAGCAGGAGCCATTCGATGTCACCATCATCCGTGACACGATTAAGCTGACCGCGGTGCGCGCCCGTACCGAAGGCACCAGCGTTGTTCTGCGCGTGACCACCTTCAACGATCAGACCTATCCGAACCTTCAGGCCGGGCTGGAAGAGCAAATTGAAGAAGCTGGTGGCATCGACAAAGTCAACGGTTTCGTTCTGGACCTGCGTAACAACCCTGGCGGTTTGCTGACACAGGCAATCAAGGTGTCTGACGCGTTTCTGAACGAAGGCGAAATCGTCTCGACCCGTGGCCGCAACCCCGAAGAGGGTGAGCGTTTCAACGCGACACCAGGTGACCTCGCCGAAGGCAAACCGATTGTGGTTCTGATCAACGGCGGTTCTGCGTCAGCGTCCGAGATTGTTGCCGGTGCTCTGCAGGATCACCACCGCGCGATTGTTGTCGGCACCAAGAGCTTCGGCAAGGGATCGGTGCAGACTGTCATGCCTCTGCGTGGTGATGGAGCAATGCGCCTGACGACCTCGCGCTATTACACCCCTTCGGGTCGCTCGATCCAGGCGCTTGGTGTCAGCCCCGACATCATCGTTGAGCAGCCGCGCCCGACGCCGGAAACCGAAGAGGAAGAGACCAACACGTTCTCGCGCTCTGAGGCCGATCTGCGCGGCAGCCTGAACAATGACAGCCTGAGTGAAGACGAAATTCGTCAGATCGAAGAAGACCGTGCCAAGGCCGAAGCAACGGCTGAACTGCGGGAAGAGGATTATCAGCTGGCTTACGCCATCGATATTCTAAAAGGTCTGTCCGCCTTCAACCCGAACGGGCCATCGCAGTAAGACAAAAAGGGCCGCGCCACTGTCGCGGCCCTTTTCATTTCCAGGTCAGCTTTCGACTTTGTGCAGTTTGTTTTCGTCCAGCATCAGGGCCAGTAAAACGCCGATAGATACGGATACAGTCGCAAAGATAAACGCCATATTCATACCGCTGTCGAAGGCTGCATTTATCGCGTTTCGAACCTGTTCTGCCTCAGTGGTACTGAGCTTGTTTAAAACGTCCTGAGCAGAAGCTGTCGAAAGTGTGCCCCCATTGATCGCGCGTTGGTCAGCCTCGGACATGCTAATGCCCGCGGCACTCAGTCGTTCGCGCAGTGATGAAAGACTGGTGACATACATAATCGCAGTCGCACAGGCGACAGAAATGGCACCATAGACCAGATGAGTCATGAAGCTGAGGCCGCCAACCAAGCCCGCGCGCTCAGGCTTGACGGCACACACTGCTGCAGTCCCGGAAGGACCAACGGTAAGCGTCGCACCCAGGCCAATCATCGCCATTCCGGGCAATATCTGAAAATACCCTAACCCTGCAGGCAAGATCACCACGCTGGCCGCTCCGAGAGTTGCGCACATATAGCCCCAAAACAACAACCGCTTGGGGCCAAAATCGTTGTAGAGAGTGCCAGAAATAATCGACCCGACCGCCAGCAATACCGTAAGTGGAGCCAATCCAAGCGCAGATTGAAAAACCGACCAGCCCAGAACCTTTTGCATGTATTGGGGGAAGTACAGCAGGCCAACAAAGGCAGCTGACACATTGAACATATTCAGACCAAGGGTGATCAGAAATTCTCGGTTCTGCATCATTTGGGGCAGCAGCAGCGGTTCCTTCACCCGTTTTTCGACCCTCGGGAACAGCAGGAACAGCACGGCACTTACGAAAAACAACAAAAGCAGCGGAACCGAAGTCCAGCCCCAGTCCGCGCCCACATCCAGCCCATAAAGCAACAGCAAAACCGCAAAAGACAGGATGCCCATTCCGGCAAAGTCGATGTGTTCACCTTGTTTGTGGGTCTTCTCGCGCTCCATAAGTATAAGGGCGGTCGCCATCGAAATGCACGAAAACACAACGTTGGCCAGGAAGAACAGGCGCCAATCTCCGAGATTGACGACAAACCCGCTGATCATCGGCCCAAAGACGTTTCCGGTGGTAACACCCGCAAGGATCAACCCCATGACCATGGCGCGGTGTTCCTCTCGGGATACTTTTGTTGCACCAAAGGCCAAGGTGCAGGGCCAGACGCACCCAGCACCGATTCCTTGCAGTGCACGTGCCCCAACCAGAAAATCCAGACTGGGCGCAACAAAACACATAATGGACGAAAACAGGAATATCGAAAGACCGATGATCATCATCTTCCGATGTCCGAACATGTCACCCAACCGACCACCAGCAACCATGGTCATGGCAAAGAACAGGGCGTAAATGTTCAAAACCCACTGCGTGCTGGTGATGTCTGCGTCGAATGTGTTTTCGATGGCCGGAACCAGCATAAGCGCGCCCGTGAAATCGATACCGATACCAAAGGCAGTCACCATCAGGGCGATGACCTTTACAATGCTGCTGCGTTCCATGGGGTCACCCGAAATGTGCTGGATGCCCGTTATGATGCATTGTTCCGGCTAAAAAGATAGAAAAATAGGTCAATTACCGCTTTCTACCTAGTGTCATGCCCAACCCGGATCAGAGGTTGTTTCCACCGTGAAGCCGGCGAAACGCGCGTTTCAACATATCCAGTTCAGCACGCAATAGGGCCAACTCAGCTCGCATGTCTTCTGCGACAGGTGAGCCAGATATAACTGTGAAATCACCTAGCTTATGGTTGGAACGCTGATCCCAAATAACAACACTATGTACACCTTCGGATAACAGGCTCGAGGGGACCGGGACGCGCAGCGTCCATCCACCTTCGGCCTCTACCAATTCAACATCCGGCAAGGTTTGATCCCGATAGCGAACTTCTATCTCAGGCGTATCTTCCGAGGCCAGATGCCCTTCCCAGATCGCATTTTCAAAGCGAATAGGGGTCAAATTCGTTTGTGTCATTTATTGAACCCTCACAAATCAGCCCGATGATGGCGACACAGTGTCAGGTCGCGCAGAACGATCCGGTTCATTCTTGGATCGTTTATGATGAGATCCAACCAGATTTTCTCGACCCGGCGTTCATTCAGATGGAGATGAGCCAGATCGAAATCTACCGACATAGAAGAATCAGAGTAGCTCAGTTCACGTAGAACTTGTTCAGTGTTGGGCCCGTGCTGAATGTTGAGGCGTGCGAACATGCCTGTGGGTCTTTCACACTCGATCTGGGCACTGGCGCGTATCAGATGCTGCCGCGTAAGGCCAAAAGTGGCTTCGGCAGGCAATTCAATGGACAGAGACAGGAACGAACCGGTGAACTCAAAAATCTCCAGTGCAAGACTGAAAGGTGCCAGATCCTTGTCCGCAGTGTTTCGGGTTTGCCGGATGGCGATTTCGCCAAGATCGCAGTCATGAAACAGGGTAACCTGCTTATCCATTGACGTTTTGCGCGAAAGTGATGCGTGGCCATGCTTTGCCAAAGGTCCGCGCCATAGATCTGGTCGCCACGCCCAGTCGGTACCGAGCGGCTTGGGAAAACTCGTCGATCCGATCAGGGGGCGGGTTAGCCTCCCATCGGCAACTTGGATCAACCGCTCCAGATGCAATCTGAATTGACGGGCTTCATCTCTCTGCCGTCGCAACAAATGCAGCGCGGTAAATGGCGCCGACTGCGCTGCTTTGCGCCAACGCCCCAATACCTTGCGGCTCACATATTGATCCAGAATCTTGCCCATGGCTCCAACGTTTGAAACTGCATCTGTTTAGCCAAAGAGAACGGGTGGGATAAACCCATGTTTCGACTCCGACTTCAGAATTTTGTGATTTGATAAGGTCACGACCAGAGGCAGAGCTCTTATTCGAAATTTGTAGCTTCTGCCATTCTTGAAATAGTCGAACCCAGAGCTTACCGTCAGGCACCCGGTCGCAGTGGATCCCCCGCAACGTGCCGAAGATCACTCAAGTTCATGGCGAGGCCGGGGTATGGAACCCACTCTATTCGCGTTCATCTGGAAACACTCAAAAAAGCAGCAATTAGTCCTGCTGCTGCTGACTGTGTTGTCGTTTCCGTTTCTGTACGCCTCGCTTGAACTGCCCAAGCAGATTATCAACGACGCAATCGGTGCACCGGGAGATACCGTCACCAAATTTGGCATAACGGTCACCCAGATACAGTATCTGCTGGTCTTGTGTTTCGCATTTCTGGCAACGGTGATTGCCAGCGGCCTGATGAAGATGCGCATCAATACGATGAAGGGCATTCTGGCCGAACGGATGCTGCGCCGGTTGCGATTCACGCTGATCAGCCGGTCCATGCGGTTTCCAAAGTCATATTTTGCCACCACCAGCCAGGGTGAGCTGGTGTCGATGATCACGTCCGAGGCCGAACCGATGGGCGGGCTCATGGGTGATGCCATTGCACAGCCGGTGTTTCAGTTCGGACAGATGATGACCATCGTCACCTTCCTGTTCATGCAGAGCGTTTGGTTCGGGCTGGCCAGTATCGCGCTGATCCCGTTACAAGCTTGGCTGATCCCCAAGCTGCAGCGGCAAATTAACCTGCTGAACAAGGAACGTATTCAGGAAGTTCGCCAGCTTAGTTCGGAAATTGGTGAAAGCGCGGCCGGGATCAGTGATCTGCGCACAAACGGTGGCTGGCGGTATCGTCTGGCGCAATTCAGCCATCGGCTAGGGACTTTGTTCGAGATTCGGTTCCGGATCTACAACAAGAAGTTCTTTATGAAGTTCCTCAACAATCTGATCACTCAGATGACGCCGTTTCTGTTTTATTCGGTCGGCGGCTATCTGGCGATCACAGGTGAGGTAACGGTCGGTGCGCTGGTCGCCGCACTTGGAGCCTATAAGGACCTGAGCGGGCCCTGGAAAGATCTGCTGACCTATTACAACCAGGTACAGGACATGTCCCTGCGCTGGCAGATCGTGACCGAGCGTTTTGCCCCATCCAACATGATCCCCGAAGATCTGTTCGAGAATGAGCCCGAGACGATCCCACACCTGAAAGGCGATATTGAGCTGCGGAATGTGACTGTCCGCGACGATGACGGCAAGACCGTTCTGGAAGATATCGACCTGACCATACCCAGCGGTGCGCGCGTCGCGATTCAGTCGACCCACGCTGCGGAACGCAATGCACTGGCTCAGTTGCTGACCCGTGAGCTTTTGCCAACTCAGGGCCAAGTCGTTTTAGCCGGGCATAATCTCAGAGAATTGCATCAGGCGGTGATCGCTGCGCGGATCGGCTACGCATATTCCAGACCCTATCTGTTCGACGGCACATTGGGCGATAACCTGATGATGCCGCTTCGCACCCACCCGCAGCACGAAAGCGATGCAATCAAAGCCCCCACGCGACGCCAGATCGAGGCCGTTCGTGCGGGTAATCCACCGGACTCGCTATCGGATGAATGGGTTGATCCGGGCCTTGCCGGGCTGGATGACATTGACGAAATTCGCGACTGGTGGTTCCAGCTGGTTGAAGCGATGGGCATTGACGAGTTCATGTTCCGGCGCACTTTGCGCTCGCAATTTAACCCTGAACTGCATCCGGATCTGGCAGGTGAAATCGTAAGGTTGCGAAATACGGTTGCCGAGCGGCTGAAAGAGCGTGATCTGGACCAATACGTCTACCGATTTGATCCGGACCAGTTCAACCCGGCCGTACCTTTGGGTGGAAACCTGTTGTTCGCTTCGCCTTCGCGGGATATTTCGCCTGACATTCTGGCTGGTGATGGTCGGTTTATGGCGATGCTCAAGGCGCATGATCTGGATGATGATGCGATGGGAATCGCGAATGCGGTTCTCGACACGCTTCACAAGACATTTGGGCGTGATGGCACCGATCACCCGTTGTTTTTGCGGCTGGGCATGGCCAAAGATATGTTCCACCGGCTTCTGGATATTGAAGAGCGGCGCAAGTCCAAAGGGGATGCAGACCTGAGCGATCAGGAACGTGCTTTGCTGCTGACAGTACCCTTCCTTCTGACTGCTGAACAAATCGGTCCGAGTTTCCCAGAGGAATACAAAGAAAAAATCCTCTCAATCCGGAAAAGCCAGGCTGAAAAACTCCATGCGTCTCTTAACGGGCTGTTCATTCCTGTCACACCTGACGTCTACGTGCCGCGGCTGACTGTCATTGAAAACGCTCTGTATGGCCGGATTTCAATCATGGCCGGTGCCCACGCGGATGAGATTGAAGAGGTCGTGGCCGAAGTCCTGAACGAAGCCGGCCTGAGACGTCGCGCGGCCGCCATTATCTATGACCTTCCATCGGGCTTAGGCGGGAACAACCTGCCGACAGTGTTCCAGGAGCGGGCAGCGTTCTCACGTGCGGGGATCAAGCGTCCTGACATTCTGATCCTCGATAAAGCTCTGGCCAGCCACGATTCCGAGAGCCGCCTGAGAACCCGCCTCAGACTGCGCGAGCTACTGCCGGATTCGATCATGATCTTCATGGAGGATCATTTTGCGCATCCCGAGGCATATGATCTGTTTGTCGAAGTAAAAGATGGCCGCATTGATGGTATTTCACGCACACAGCTCGAAACCGAAGAGGAAACCTCAGACGACCTGAGCCGCAAGCTCAAAATCATATCTTCGACCGAGCTGTTTTCGCGCATCGACGCAAAAAACCAGCGTCTGTTGGCGTTTTCAGCCCAATGGTACGATGCTGCGGCAGGTCAGACTATTTTCGCACGCGGTCAAAACCCGGACGCCGCCTATCTTTGCATCTCGGGTCAGGCCAGTCTGAACTGGACACAGGGTGACGGAGAAAAAGGATCCATCTCGATCGTCGAACCGGGTCGGCTGATTGGTGATCTGTCCATCATCACCGGAGACCCGAGACAACTGGATCTTGTCGCGTTGACCGATTGTTCGTTCCTCAGAATCGGAGCCGAGGAACTGCGTGCCGTGGTCGAAAGCGATGCAACGGTGGCGGTAAAGCTGCTTGAAACCGTGGCGGGATACCTGACAGAACTTGCTGAGATCATGCGGGAATCCAACACACTGATACCTACGGATTCAGTCACTGCAACCACCGAGCAAGTCAATGAAGGATGAGCGATCGATAAGCGCTTATGCCAGCCATGAACAACTGGTGGCAAAGGCCCGACCATATCCGGAACTCTGGCGCCTGTTGGTCGGTCTGACGATTGTTGTTGCAACCTATACAATTCTGAACCTGATCTTATTTGGGCTTGCCGCCGGGCTGGGGCCAAGCGGGTGGCAGACAGGCCTGCAGAATGGCTCATCACCGCTGGCTATGCTGGTATTACTCGCAAGTTTTGGATTTGTGACCTTTGGTGTCACACTCGCTGCCAAATGGATGCAGCACCGTACCCTGACCTCAGTAATCGGCCGGTGGTCAGCGACGATTCCGCAATTTCGTGTCGTTTTGCGAGCCTTGTTGATTCTGGGCGCGGTTATTTTTGTTTTACCACCCTACGACTACGGCGCTCCTCTGGTGCCGAACCTGGCGTTTTTTACCTGGCTGGCGCTGCTCCCGCTGTCAGTGCTGGTGGTTCTCATCCAAACGAGTGCCGAGGAGATTCTGTTTCGCGGCTATCTTCAACAATGTCTTGCCGCCCGTTTTCGTTCTCCGCTGATTTGGATGGGTCTTCCGTCCTTGCTGTTTGCTATTGGTCACTACGCACCCGCGGCTGCAGGTGACAACGCAATGCTGGTTGCGGTCTGGGCCTTCATATTTGGACTATTGACGGCAGATTTGACTGCAAGGGCAGGGACATTAGCACCCGCTATAGCACTGCATTTCTTTAATAATGCGGTGGCTCTTCTGGTCGTGTCACTGCCAGATAGCCTCAGCGGCCTCGCGCTCTATCACCTCCCATATGACATGACGGACACTGGGGTTCTCAGACAATGGCTCATCGTTGATTTCGCGGTGATGATTGTCAGCTGGCTGACAGTACGTCTTGCACTCAGGCGTTGATTGCATTTCCTTCCGTTGCGTCTTATTTGACGTCAACGCCGCATAACAAGGTTCCGACATGAACTGGATCACAAACTACGTCCGCCCCCGGATCAACTCGATCTTCTCGCGCCGGGAAGTGCCTGAAAACTTATGGCATAAGTGCGATGAGTGCGGAACGATGCTGTTCCATCGTGAATTGGCGGAAAACCAGAATGTCTGCACCCAGTGCGATCACCACATGGCGATCACCCCGCGCGATCGCTTCAAGCATTTGTTTGATGGCGGCATATTTACCGAAGTTACGGTTCCGGCCCCCAAAGATGATCCGCTGCAATTTCGCGACCAGAAGAAATACCCCGACCGTATGAAAGCAGCCCAGAAAAAGACGGGCGAAAAAGAGGCGATGCTGGTGGCAACCGGTGAAATCGGGCGTACACCCATTGTGGCAGCAGCTCAGGATTTCTCGTTCATGGGCGGATCGATGGGCATGTATGTCGGCAACGCCATCATCGCGGCTGCGCAAGAGGCGGTGAAGCTTAAACGCCCGCTGATCCTGTTTTCTGCCGCAGGCGGTGCCCGGATGCAGGAAGGCATCCTCAGCCTGATGCAGATGCCACGCACCACTGTTGCGGTGGAGATGCTGAAAGAAGCAAACCTGCCTTACATCGTTGTTCTGACCCACCCGACCACGGGTGGTGTGACCGCTTCTTATGCGATGCTGGGCGATGTTCATATTTCAGAGCCAAACGCCCTGATCTGTTTTGCCGGTCCTCGCGTGATCGAACAGACCATCCGTGAAAAACTGCCCGAAGGTTTCCAGCGCGCCGAGTATCTGCTGGATCACGGTATGCTGGACCGTGTGACCAAGCGGACCGAGATGCGGGATGAACTGATTACCATCACCCGAATGCTGATGGGGATGTCCCCTGCGGTCAAAGGCGATCTGCCTGCACCCGCAGCCGAAGAAACCCCGGCCGAGACCGCTGCTGAAGACGCAGGCGAGAAATGACCACTCAGACCTCGGACGTCATCCTTGATCGGATGATGGCGCTGCACCCCAAGATCATTGACCTGACCTTGGATCGTGTCTGGCGTTTGCTGGCCGCGCTCGACAATCCGCAAATCAAGCTGCCACCGGTGATCCACATTGCCGGGACCAATGGCAAGGGTTCAACGCAAGCGATGATCCGGGCGGGTCTGGAAGGCGCCGGTCTGTCGGCACATGCCTATACCTCACCGCATCTGGCGCGTTTCCATGAACGTATCCGCCTGGCGGGCGAACTGATTTCCGAAACCGACCTGACTGCAGTTCTGGATGAGTGCTATGCCGCCAATGGCGGTGAGAACATCACCTATTTCGAGATCACAACCTGCGCAGCGTTGCTGGCCTTTGCCCGTACAAAGGCAGATTACACGTTGCTTGAGGTTGGTCTGGGCGGACGTCTGGATGCAACCAACGTCATTGAACAGCCTGCGATGACGGTCATCACGCCCATCTCGATCGATCATGAGCAGTTTCTGGGCGATACACTTGGAAAAATCGCGGCTGAAAAAGCTGGCATCATCAAACCTGGTGTTCCATGCATCGTCGGGCCACAGCAGGATGAGGCACTGGAAGTCATCGAGTACACAGCCGCTCGTCTGGGTGCACCGCTGCTTGTGCATGGTCAACATTGGCACGTTCACGAAGAAAACGGACGCCTGATTTATCAGGACGAAACTGGTCTGCGCGATCTGCCGCTTCCCAACCTGTTGGGTGCCCACCAGATCCAGAACGCAGGCGCAGCTGTCGCTGTTCTGCGCTACCTCAAACTGGGTGATGACGCCTACGAAGCAGCCGTGAGCAAAGCCGAATGGCCGGCCCGGATGCAACGGCTGAAAACCGGTCCCTTGGTTGAGCAGGCCCCTCAGGCTGAGCTTTGGTTGGATGGGGGTCACAACGCGGCTGCCGGGATCGCTCTTGCGGACGTGCTGTCAAAACTGCCCAAACGTCCGACCCATATGATCTGCGGTATGCTGAACACCAAAGATGTCACGGGTTATCTGGAACCGCTCGCTGCACAGGCAGAAAGCCTGACGGCAGTTTCAATTCCGGGTGAGGCCAATACGCTCAGCGCAGAAGACACATCCGCTGCCGCAAACCGAGTCAACTTGCCTTCTGATACGGCTGACAGTGTTGCAGATGCTTTGGCGGCGATCACTGCCAAGGATCCGCAAGCACGTGTTCTGATTTGCGGCTCGCTTTATCTGGCGGGCAACATTCTGCGCGAAAACGGATAGACTGCATCCTGCTGGATGGGTTCTGAAGCGTTGCCCATGACTGGGCAGTGCCTTTACTTGCCCCAATCCTTATCCTGCATCTCGCGCAGGCGCGAAGCGGTACGTTCAAACTCAAAAGTTCCCTCACCTTCGACATAGAGCATTTCCGGCTCTGCGGCGGCGGAACAGATCAATCGAACTTTGGCCTCATACAGTGCATCGATCAGCGTCACGAACCGCTTGGCTTCATTGAAGTTGTTCCGCGATAGGCGAGGAACATCTTCAAGTACCAGAACCTTCAGTGCGTCTGCGATCGCCAGATAGTCGCCCGGACCCAACATACGCCCGCACAAGTCATAGAACGATGCCCGAGCGACCCCATTCCTGAATGCCGGCAGCACCACTTCACGGCCCTTGACCTGCAAGCTGAGCGGTTCTGCGGGCCCGCCAGACAGATCATTCCAGACAGACCGGATCTTCTCTCTGGCTTCGGGTCCAATTGGGGTGAAGTAGACCGGCGATCCCTCCAGACGGTTTTGCCGATAATCGGTCGGGGAGGTCAGCTCCCATATCACCAACTGCTCTTTGATGTGATGGATAAAGGGCAGGAACAGCTGGCGGTTCAGACCGTTCTTGTAGAGGTCATCAGGATGCCGGTTCGAGGTCGTGACAATCACGACACCGCCATCATGCAGCATATCAAACAGGCGACCGACGATCATCGCATCGGTGATATCGGTGATCTGCATCTCATCAAAGGCCAGCAACCGCACGGTTTTGATCACATTCTCAGCAACCGGTGCAAGCGCGTCCTGAACACCGTCTTCTCGCGCCTTGTGCATTCCGGCATGGATTTCCTGCATGAAGGCGTGGAAATGAACACGCCGGGCAGGGATGTCACCCATCGTCTCAACGAACATGTCCATCAACATCGACTTGCCGCGCCCCACACCGCCCCACAAATACAACCCTTTTGGTGGCGGGGGTGGCTTGCGGAACAACCCACGCTTTACCGGTGTGGCCAGAGCCGAGCGAATGCGTTCGAATTCAGGAAGAACAGCCTCTTGCGCGTCGTCCCGCGTCAGGGTGCCATCTGCAATGCGGGCTTCATAGAGCGAAATCAAATCCGTCATAACCGAGCCATAGCGCTAGCTCAGCGCCTTGAAAAGCAGACAATTTCGGCACGCATCAAAAATGGTTAAGCGTAACCGCAAAACTCCTGAATTGACGCGATCAGCATTCCGGATAATTTCTGTCCCGATATGTAACGGAGGCCCCATGCCGCAATCAGCCCGCTTGCTGAACCCTGTTCTGATCGTTGGATGTATCATCATCACGGTCAGCTTTGCCGTGCGTGCCTCTTTTGGGGTATTTCAGATTCCGATTGCGGATGAGTTTGGTTGGTTGCGAACCGATTTCTCTCTGGCAATCGCGATTCAAAATCTCGCCTGGGGTATCGGGCAGCCAATATTTGCAGCCATCGCCGAAAAGGTCGGCGACAGACGCGCGGTGGTTCTGGGCGCATTGACCTATGCCGCAGGGATGGTCCTGTCTGCATGGTCGGTCACGCCATTTGGCCATCAGATGTATGCATGGCTGGTTGGCTTTGGCATCGCAGGTACCGGTTTTGGCGTTGTACTGGCCGTGGTTGGACGCGCGTCATCGGACAAGAACCGATCCATGTCTCTGGCGATTGTCACAGCCGCTGGCAGTTTCGGTCAGGTGATCGGCGCACCAACGGCGGAATGGCTGCTGTCCTTCCTGCCGTGGCAGCAGGTCTTTGTTGTCTTTGCCGTATCGATCCTCGCACTTGTTTTGACGCTCCCTTTCATGCGTGCACCTACGCCGGTCAGCAAAGCCGAGCTGGAAGAAAGCATGAGCCAGATACTGGGCAAGGCGTTCCGCGATCCATCCTATGCGCTTATTTTTCTTGGCTTCTTCAGCTGTGGCTATCAGCTCGCATTCATCACCGCGCATTTTCCGGCTTTCGTGACTGAAATGTGTGGTCCGATCCAGCCCGGTGGCGTTCTACACTCACTGGGCATCACGACCACATCCGCTCTGGGTGCAGTTGCAATTTCATTGGTTGGGCTCGCCAATATCGGGGGCACTCTGCTGGCGGGCTGGGCAGGCAATCACTTCCCAAAGAAGTATCTGCTGGCCGCCATCTACACAGCCCGAACGATTGCAGCGGCCGCGTTCATTATGATGCCGATCACACCCATGTCGGTCATCGTATTCTCGATTGTCATGGGTTCGCTCTGGCTTGCGACCGTTCCGCTAACCTCCGGTCTGGTCGCCCATCTTTATGGCCTTCGCTATATGGGTACGCTCTATGGCTTCGTATTTCTCAGCCACCAGATTGGCGGGTTCCTCGGCGTTTGGCTGGGTGGTCGGATGTATGATCTGTACGGGGATTACACCATGGTATGGTGGATCGGCGTAGCGGTAGGCGCCTTCAGCGCCATCGTCCATCTGCCAATCCGCGAGAACCGTACGGTTGAGCCTGTTGCCGCCTGAGTCAGGCGGCTTCTTCAGGGCTCAACAACCCTTCGGCAACCAACCGGTCCGCCCACCCCTGTGGCCCATTAAAGAGATGGGTCTGCCAGCCACGCGCTCTGGCCGTTTCGATATTGTCGATACGGTCATCAGCAAACAGCAGTGTTTCAGGTGAATGCCCGCAATCCGCCTCAACCATCTCGTAGATAGGAGAATGAGGTTTCACGTGCTTCATTCGACCCGAAACATAAAGACGATCAAACTCATTCAGAAACGGGTAGACGGTCGTCGCATAGTCAAAATTCTGCACTCCGAAATTGGTCAGGGCAAATACCGGAACGCCCTTTTCGCGCAGGGCACGTTGCAAGCGAACTGAATGCGGAATCTCAGGCGAAGCCAGCTTGATCCAATCGTCATGCCACATACGGATTTCATCACGCCATTCCGGGTACTTGTCCGCCCAGTTGTAAATCGTGTCGGTGAAATGATGACCCTGATCGACCAGATCGTTCATACCGTGCAGGTCAACCTCCGAGAACATCGCCCGGCGGCGGTCTTCTCCAATCACACGATCATAGTAACGCTCGGGCTGCCATTCGATCAGAACATTTCCGATATCAAAAATCACGGCTTCAACGGGCATGGGGCATTCCTGTCTGCTCGGGTTTGATTGTGATGACTGAAGCAAGCTCTGCCGCCATATTCAAGGCGGAACCGCACCGCGCGGGCTTTACCCGGGCGGTGCCATGCCCAACAGAAAAGGGGGCATCATTGATGCCTCCTGCGCTGGCGGGAGCCTCAGCTTCGCATTGCCGCGCGGATTTCCCGTTCCAGAGCATCCAGAAAGCGTGACCTGTCCGCTTTACCAAACGGTTTTCCATCACCGCCCGCACCCAGCGGATTGGCGGCGCGCAGGTCTGCCATCAGATCGCGCATTGCGAGCTGCTGCCCTATGTTGGCGGCTGTGAATGCCTCGCCATTGGGGCGCAGGACTCGCGCACCAGCTTCAACGCATTTTGCCGCCAACGGTATGTCGGATGTCACCACCACATCACCAGGGCCACAGCGCTCGGCTATCCACTTGTCCGCTTCATCTGCGCCCTCAGCCACGATGATGACCTGTACCAGCGGGTTCGCGGATGGCCGTAACCCGCCGTTCGAGACCAGAGCCATGGGCACCTTATGTCGCGTAGCGACCCGTTCAGCCTCGGCTTTGACCGGGCAGGCATCACCATCGACATATAGGGTCGTCACGCTTTCTTCGCCTCTTTCTTGGCGGGTTCGACTTTGATCTCAGCCGGCTTAGCCTCTTTCTTGCGCACCTTGAATTCGTCCGGGATCGGCATCCGGTTGAAGGCATCCAATCCGGCGATTTTATAAGCCTCGGCCAATGTCGGATAATTGAAGGTGTTCTGAACGAAATAATCGACCGTACCTTTGAGGTTCAGCACCGCCTGTGCAATATGGATCAGCTCAGTCGCGCCTTCACCAACAATCTGTACACCCAGAACCCGGCGGGTTTTCAACGAGAACAGCATTTTCAGCATGCCATGCTCCAACCCCATGATGTGGCCGCGCGACGTTTCGCGGAATCGCGCCACACCAACTTCGTAAGGGATGCCACGTTCCTGCAGTTCTTCCTCAGACATACCGCAGGTCGAAATTTCAGGAACGGAATAGATACCGTAAGGGTACCAGGGGCTCTCGGGCAAAGTGGGTGTCTCAAGGGCGTGACAAGCAGCAACCCGGCCTTGCTGCAGCGAGGTCGAGGCCAGCGAGGGGTGGCCGATCACATCACCCGTTGCATAGATATGCGGCACCGAGGTCTGATAGGTCTTCCGATCCACACTGATGCGGTTCCGGTGATCCGTCTCAATACCCACTGCATCCAGATTGAGAGCCGAGGTCGCGCCCATACGCCCGGCTGCGAACAGCAGCATCTCAGACCGAACGTGACGCCCGTTTTCCAATGTGATCTCGACGTGACTTCCTGCGTCTTCGATCTTTTCAACGGCCGAGCCCAGCCGCAAATCCACGCCATTTTCACGGATCTGGTGCGTGAATTCGTGGATGATCGTGTTGTCGATGAAATCAAGAAACGAGTCGCGTGGTTCTATCAGGGTCACCCGGACATCGAGGGCCGAAAACATCGTCGCATATTCGACACCAATCACGCCCGCACCAATCACACACAACGAACGGGGTATTTCCGCCATCTCAAGGAAATCATCACCATCCACAACGGTCTTGCCGTTGAAGGGAACATATTCCGGCCGATAGGTTTTAGTCCCGGTGGCGATCAGAAACTTTGCGCCGGTCAGGCGCGTCGTCTCGCCTGAATCGGTAGCCACCTCAACCTCGTGCGGACCAACGAATTTGGCCAGCCCTTCCAGCGTCTCCACGTGGTTACGGTTGAATTGGTGCTCCAGCACATCGACCTCATAATCGAGGGTCATATGCAGACGCGCCTTGAGGTCCTCTGCTCGGATCTGATCTTTGACGCGATAGGACCGGCCGTAAAAGCTGCGCTCACGCCAGCCCGACAGATTGAGAACGGTCTCACGCAGGGTCTTGGACGGGATCGTACCTGTATGTACCGAAACACCGCCCAATTTGTCCTTGCGATCAATGACAAGTACCCGACGCTTGAGTTTACCCGCCTGAATCGCAGCGGACCGTCCCGAAGGGCCGGAACCGATGATGATCAGATCATAGTCGTATTTGCTCATGCATCAGTCTCCGTAAAGAGCATCTGCGTGGAAGGACACGTGGTCTTCCATGAAGGTCGAGACAAAGAAATAGGAATGATCATAGCCCGGCTGCAGACGATTTGTGGCTTGCTGGCGACGCTCGGCGATGGCCTGCGCGAGTGCTTCGGGGCGCAACAGATCGATAAATTGATCATTGGTGCCAGTATCGATCAGGATCGGCCCGTCAAAACCTTTTTCCTTCATCATCAGCGTTGAATCGTGCTTGGCCCATGCAGCCTCGTCATCACCCAGATAGGCAGACAGCTGCTTGCGGCCCCAATCGGAACCTGTCGGGTTCGAGATCGGAGCAAAGGCCGAGACGGAGCGGAACCTGCCCGGCAGGTTCATGGCGAGTGTCAGGGCTCCATGACCACCCATCGAATGACCCGTGATAGACTGACGCTCACCATCGATGGCGAACTTCTCGGTCAGCAAGGTGGGCAGCTCATCTGCCACGTAGTCCCACATATTGAAATGCGGCGCCCATGGCTTCTGCGTGGCGTTCACATAAAAACCGGCACCCTGGCCAAGATCATAATCATCATGATCTGCCACATCAGCCCCACGCGGAGAGGTATCGGGAAACACCAGTGCAATCCCTTGCTCGGCAGCCCAGCTTTGCGCACCGGCCTTGGTCATCGCGTTTTCATGTGTGCAGGTCAGCCCGGACAGGTACCACAGCACTGGAACCGGGCCATCCTTGGCCTCGGGCGGCAGGAACAGGCCGAAAGTCATGTCACATTGGCAGGCCGACGAAGCATGGCGATAAACGCCCTGCACACCGCCGAAACATGCATTTTCCGATAGGGTTTCCATCTGGCATTGTCCTTGCGTTAGGTCTGGCCCATGGCTAACGGTCCGCGGTCCCGGCGTAAAGTGCGCGGGCTTGTTACGGCGGCTTTTTTCGAGGGTGACACCCTAGTTTGCACTCACCCAGGCGATCACAAACGGTAAAGTGATGATGCTGGCGATGGTGGACAACAAAATTGCAGCCGAAGCGCGATGCGGTGCGATCCCATAATGCGCCGCCAGCATGTATACGTTACCCGCAACCGGCAGCGCGGCAGCAGCGATGGCAACGGACGAGGGGAAGGGTTCAATCGGGATAATCCAGATCAGAACGATCGCCACGCAAACCGGATGAACAATCAGTTTGCAAAAGCTCAGCCAGGCTGCAATCTGCACTCTTTCAGCAGACTTGGTGGCCAGCGAGGCGCCGATAGCGAACAATGCACCCGGTGTTGCCGCCCCGCCAAGAATAGTAAGAAAATCATTGAGAGGCGCGGGTACAGGCAACCGCAGGGCTGACCAGATCAGACCCGACGAAATCGATACAATCATCGGGTTCTTCAGCAAGCCAACACCGATCAGTCGCATCGTGCGCAGCGTTAGCCGACCATCGCGACCGCCGTTGATCAGGATCACGATCAAGGACGAAAACACCACCAGATCGACGGCAAGCACCAACATAACCGGACCAATTGCCGCCTCAGAGAACAGCAGCGCCAACATTGGCAGGCCAAGAAAACCAACATTGCCAATAGCCGCACATTGCGCCTCAACCGCAGCCGTCGGGATGTCGAGACCACGAAGGTAAGCAACAAGCGTCGCCAAACCATAAACGCAAAGCGTTCCGATCAGATAGCCGATCACCAGTCTTCCATTGAAGATATCGGCAAAGGGCAGAGTGGCCGCAAAACGAAACAGCATTGCGGACAGTGCAAAGTAGAACACGAATTTGGTCAGGTAGGCAGTGGCTTCTTCACTAAAAAAACGACTGCGACCGGCCCAGTATCCAAGGCCGATGATCGCGAAAAAAGGCAGGGTGCGCAGAAAGATATCGACCATGGGCGAATTGGTAACATGAATTTACCGCACCGCAAGCAGGACATCAGCCACTGCCGATCAGAATACCTGCAGCCAGCACCAGTGAGCCACCCAGCACAACCTGGAATGCCGCGCGGAAGAACGGAGTGTCCATGAAGCGGTTCTGAATCCACGCGATTGCCCAGAGCTCGCAGAATACGATCAGGAAGGCGATGCTTGTGGCCGTCCAGAATTCTGGGATGAGGTAGGGCAGGGCATGCCCCAGCCCTCCGACAGTAGTCATGACCCCCGATGCCAGGCCGCGCTTTACAGGAGAACCCCGCCCGGACAACTCTCCATCATCTGACGCCGCCTCGGTAAATCCCATTGAAATCCCGGCACCGACTGAAGCTGCAAGACCAACAAGAAACGTGGTCCAGGTATCCTGCGTCGCAAAAGCGGTGGCAAAGATCGGTGCCAGTGTGGAAACGGACCCATCCATCAGCCCGGCCAGTCCTGGCTGAACCCATGTCAGCACAAACTGACGACGCGAGACCGCCTGTTCGGATTCCTGACTGTCCGGATCCAAATAGGTTTGCTCCAATTCGGCAGCTGTGGCCTGATGGCCTGCCTCGGCCACGGCGAGATCGCCGAGCAGCTTGCGAGTTGCGGTATCGGTGCTGCGCTCAGCGGCGGTCAGATAAAACCTTTCGGCATCGCGCTCCATCATTTCGGCTTCTTCGCGGATACGTTCGATGCCCAAATTTTCGATCAGCCAAATGGGCCGTCGCGCATAATATCCTGCGACATGCTCGCGACGGATCAATGGGATCACTGATCCGAACCGATGCTCATGTAACCCGATCAGAAGGGACCTGTGCTGATCCTCTTCAGCAGCCATGCCGTCGAACACCTTTGCACTCGCGGGATAGTCACTTCGCAGCATTTCAGCATAGGACCGATAGATGCGCGCATCGTCTTCTTCGGACGAGATGGCAAGCGCAATGATCTCCTGTTCGGTCAGGTCGCGAAAGTGTTTTCGCTGGGTGAAAAAACGCATTAGCGCCTCACTATATTAGAACGATTCCAATTTACCGAACGTAACGAAGCTTTCAACCAGAACCGAAAATCGTTGAAACTAAACCGAACGGTTTATAGATTTGGAATACATCTAGCCAAGGAGACAACATGACCCAAGCCGCCACCATTCTGCGTACAGGCCGAAAATTCGATCAGGTCTTGCGCGGAGCCCGAGAGGTTTTCATGGCGGATGGCTTCGAAGGTGCCAGCGTGGACGATATCGCCCGCGCTGCAGGCGTCTCAAAGGCAACGCTCTATAGCTATTTCCCCGACAAACGGCTGTTGTTTATGGAAGTGGCTCAGACCGAATGCAGCCTGATGGCTGAACGTATCATCTCGATGATTGACGAGACCAAACCAGCGCGTGAGGTCCTGACAATCGCAGCGACTCAGCTGACTGCCTTTCTGGTGTCAGATTTCGCGCAGCAGGTGTTCCGAATCTGTGTAGCCGAGAGGGATCGGTTTCCTGAGCTTGGTAAGGCTTTTTATCAGGCTGGTCCCGAGAACGGTCAACGACAGCTCGCAGAGTACCTGGAAAAGGCCGTCGCCAATGGCGAACTGGTCATCGAGGACATTCACATCGCGGCGGAACAGTTTTCTGAACTTTGCAAAGTCCGACTGTGGGGCAGAGCAGCGTTTGGCATCCAGTCAAGCTTTTCGCAGGAAGAAATTGATGAGGTCGCCCTGCAGGCGGTGGACATGTTCATGGCCCGCTACGGGACCTGACATACAAATCTTTGGTGCGGGTGGAGGGACTTGAACCCCCACGCCTTGCGGCGCCAGAACCTAAATCTGGTGCGTCTACCAATTTCGCCACACCCGCAACCTGGAGCCAATGACCCCGGAATGTGGCGCTGCATAACAAAGCTTCCAGACAAGTGCGAGAGGTAAATTGCGGTGTGATGGAGTTTATTGACCCCTACATCGCAACAATACATCGCAACCGATCAGGAAACTTCTGGCTCGAACCAGCGAACAGCAGCAAGCTCTCTCTCGAACTGCATCGAAAAAAGCTCCATGATTCATTAGAATTTAGGCACTCTCATATCCTAAAAAACCTGTCAAAATCTTATTAGGAAGGGTCTGCCACAAATTGCCTCTATTGTTGCCAATTACGAGACATTAAAATTTATCCGCCAGATTCTTTTAGCTCGCTTACGTTGAGTAATGCTGAATCAACAACGTTCCGCACAATGCCCTTCAAGACCCTCAAAAGTTTCACTCCAGATCAAAATGCACTCTAAAACAACTAAAGGGAGAGTCGCATTGGTGTCGATTATGTATTATTAATGTTTATTATCATGTATTTAGGTGGAATATGAGCTGCATTGCGCAGCCGGCGCACAAAAGGTCAGGCGCTCGTCCAATCGATGCCGACATTGTCGAACACTCTCCCATTGGTTGAGGCATTAATAAGCAAGTGCAAACACAATTGCGCCACAATTCAACCGCCAAAAAATCTTATTCACGTCAAAATAACACCGCCTTAAAGGTTGTTATTTCTAGCAAGGAGTTAATGAGTCTTTTCGCCGCGAGGCATTGTTACGAGTTCCTGCTCAACTCCAACACAAGGGTCTCCGTCGTGACCGAACAGATCAACTCCGCTGCCGCCGAGCAAGACGCTGTCTTTCTTGCACGTGAGAGCTTTATCGGCGAGCTCAAAACTCTGAACAAACAACACCCTGATACGGGCTTTGGTATCGCGCTCAAGACGCATTCAGGCGAACAGTATCTGCTGGCCAATACCCGGATGCCGCTGCCATCCAGCAAATCCGATGGCTTCCCGACAGGTCGGCGCGTAGCCTGCCTTGAGAATGGCGACCGGTTCAGCTCGATCGAAGTTCTGGCTGACTCACAGGCCTACGAATCGATCTCTCCGCGCAAAGAAGCTGCGATCTTGGGTAACGCTCTGGATCTGATCGCGCGGATCGACACACTTACCAGTATTCCGGCTGGACGTCTGTCTGACGTTGCAGAGGCACAGATTCCCGCTACTGGCACCGGAGGCTAAACATGGCGCGTAACGATCACCTTCTGTCTGTAGGGAACGAAACACTTGCGCCGATGACATCGGCCATGTCTTCGCTGACGACGCAGATCGACCAATTGACAGAGGTGGCGGATGCGCGCTCCTCGGCCCGACTTGCAACGCTCAAGACGCGGATGGAGAATTTCACTGCCAGCGTCACGATGGTGGGGCAGGTCAAAGCCGGCAAATCCTCGATTGTGAACATCCTCGCGGGTCGCCCGGGCCTATTACCATCGGACGTAAACCCGTGGACCTCGGTCGTTACCACGCTGAACATCAACACCCGCACACCGGGTGATACCAAGTCCAAGTTTACTTTCTTTGAGCAGGAAGAATGGGACAACCTGATGGTCGGCGGTGGCCGCTTGGGTGAGCTGGCCAACCGCGCCGGCGCCGATGACGAAATGGACGATATCCGGCGTCAGATTGGCGAGATGAAGGCCAAGTCCGAAGAACGGCTGGGCAAGCATTTCGACCTCGTGTTGGGCCAAAGCCACCAATACGACTATTTCGATGAAGAACTGATCCAGCGCTATGTCTGTCTGGGTGATGAAGACGACCCGGACATCGACCCCAAGACCGGTCGCTTTGCAGATGTGACAAAATCTGCGGAACTGTACATGGATATTCCGCAATATCCTATTTCGCTGAAACTCTGCGACACGCCCGGCGTGAACGATACCTTTATGGTACGCGAGCAGATCACACTGCGCAGCCTGCGCGGATCAGAAGTATGTATCGTGGTTCTGGCGGCCAGCCAGGCGCTGACCACCATGGATATGGCGCTGATGCGGATCATCGCGCAGTTTGAAAACCGCCAGATCATCCTGTTCGTAAACCGCATTGATGAACTGTCAGACCCGGTCAATCAGGTCCCGGAGATCCGTGATCGGATTCAGGACACACTCAAGCAGAACAATATCGATGCCAATACCAGCATCGTGTTCGGGAGCGCCCTTTGGGCCGAGGCTGCTTTGACCGGTAATCCTGATGTTCTGAACGAGGAATCGCGTCAGGCATTGAACACTTTCTATCTGGCAGCCGGGTTTGGTGAACAGGCGGCTTCGCTGGACAAGATCTGGGCGCTGTCGGGCCTGCCCGACCTATTGCTCGCGATGAATGAACGAATCGCCGAAGGAGCGGGCAATCGCTTGCTGGATCGTGTGCGTCATCGCGCGCGTAACATCGCGAGCCAGATTCGCGCCACGGCTGTTGCCAAGAACCTCTCAAGCGGTGAGGGCGTCGTACGCGATCTGGATGGCGTATCCCCCGAAGACGCGATTTCGGCAGTTTCCGCTGAATATGAAAAGAAAGTAGCCGAACTAACGACAGCGTTGCGCGACAAAGTGCTCGAACGGCTTGCTTCGGCTGAGGCAAACTTTGTCAAACGCGCGACAGACTCGCTGATTGCACATCTCGAGCAGAACGGCGAACAGGGCACCTGGCAATATGATCCGGCCGGACTTCGCACCCTTCAGAAGGCAGCATATTTCAGCTTTGCACGGTCAATGCGCAAAGACGCAGGTGCGCTGTATTCTTCTGCCGCAGGTGACGTTGAAGCGCTGTATCACAAGCTGTTGGGCAACCATCTGGGTGAGTTCAGCATCGAAGCGCCGATCGTTCCGCGCGTGCCGCCGCCACTGGGGATCGGGCGTACAATCGCGCTGGATCTTCAAAGCACCTGGTGGCGCCGCTGGTGGCAAAAACGCAAGGGCTTTGAAGCGTATGCCGCTGATTACAAGCGCCTGATCGCGTCCGAGGCGAATTCGATCACCAAGGACATCGAGGAAAACCAAATCGCAGCCGTACTTGAAAATGTACGCGCCATTCTCTCGGACTTCATGCGTGAACAGAAGGAGACCCTGCTGAGCATCTCGCATTCGGCAGAAAAGGATCCCGCACGCAATGCCGAGTTAATGGCAGGGATGCAGCCCACGAAATCACGTGATGAGATCTTGGGCGACATCCTCAAAGACCTTAGTAACGAAGCAGCATAAGAAGAGTTATGGTAAAAGATTCTACAACCCGCTTCGTCTCTCCTCGGGCATGGGAGCGTATCGAGCAGTGGTCCCGCCGCAAGCCCGTTTTCGCGCTTATGGGAGAATTCAGCGCTGGTAAATCCACGCTGATGAACTTCCTGTTGCGCACGCAGGCCCTGCCAACGCAGGTTACGGCAACCCAATTGCCACCCGTTTGGTTCAGTTGGGGCAATCAGTCCGCGTATGTCAAAGGCCACGATGGCAGCACTCGCAATATTGAACTGGATCAGCTGGATGAAATCGGCGTCAACGATGCACAGTTCATCCGCATCTATCTTGAGGCCGACATTCTTGAAGCCGTTGACCTGATCGACACGCCCGGCATCTCGGATCCCAAGATTTCGACTGATGTGTGGCGCCGAGCGGTTGGCCAGGCAAACGGAGTGTTGTGGTGCACCCACTCGACGCAGGCGTGGCGCGAAACCGAACGTGCAACCTGGGTGTCGTTGCCCGAACGCCTGCAGCACAATTCGCTGCTTCTTGTCACACGTGCGGATGCTTTGGGACCGAAAGACCGCCAGAAGGTACTGCGCCGCGTGAACCGCGAAGCAGGTCATCTGTTTAATAGATCGATCCTGTTCTCTGCCCGCGATGCGATAACCGCGCGTGACCAGACAGGTGATGCCGAACTTTGGTCGCGCAGCGGCGGCGGCAAAATGATCGACAGTTTCCTCGAGATCACCGAGCAGATCATGGACAACCGCGCCGATCAACTGGCCCGGTACCAGATCGACAAGAGCCTATCCGAAGCGCCCAAGGTTCAACCTTTGCGGCCAAAACAACAAATGGATCAGGCAGCTCCAGCGCCAATCGAAGCAGATCAGACCGCTCCGCTGAAACTGATGAACCCGCTTGAGGATACTGAGACCCCCATTAGTCCGACTGACGAAGATGATGTCATCACCAGCTTCCCAGTACGCCCAGCCCGGGTCGAGCGGAGAAGCGAAGAACCCGAACGTACCCGTATTGACTCGGATGAGGCTGAACGGCTGCGTGCGGAAATGGCTCCTGAAACCAACCTCGAGGAAGACGCTGCAACGGGCACATCCGAAGATGAGCTGCGAGCTTTCTTCAAGGATACAGCGAACGATCCGTTGGAATTGTCCAATCTCGGACAATCCATGTCTGATAGTGACGAATTCGATCTCGATTATATCGACGACGATGACGATCAGGACGAGGAAGTGCTTCTTGAGGCTGAAGATGACCCAGCGCCGTCCGAACAGACGAATGAGACGGAGTCGGATGACCTGCTGGAGTCGTTGGCCAGCAAACTTGCTGATCAGTCAATAGCGATTGCAGAAGAGACTGAAGCTGAGGAAACGCCTGTTTCCGAAATCGAAGTATCGGTTTCCTCAATTACGGCATTGCTAAGCGAGCAATCCGAAAACAATGAAGAGTATGAGCCGGAGCCAGTGTCAAACGCACTGAATGGGGCCGAAGTCGTGTCGATGCCTGACGTGATACCCGAAGCTGAAAAACCGGAAACTCTGGCCGAAACCAGCAAAACCGAAACCGCGTTGGAAGAGCTTCTGAACGTGCCTGCAGGAACACCGCTGAGCGCGGCGGCCATGTGGCGCGAGATTGCAGCCAACGAAGATCTGCCTGAGGACTCTCAGGGACTGAAAACCGTGTTCAAGGCATTTCTGGAAGAGTTCGACCAGATCGCTCTGGAGCACAACGCAAAGCAGGCGAAGGAGGCCCTTCGGGCGCTTCCGAATGCCAACAAGAACAGTGGAGCGGAGTGGCATGTCTTGTGACCGTCCGCCTCCTTTCCGGCCGCATGTCGATTTTCATTTGCGGTGTCGAATAATGATGTTAATCAGCGGCGCGACGGTTATAACCCGTTGCGCCTGAAGGGTTTTTATAGGGATGCAGGTTTTTAGATGACAATCGAAGCCGCGTTGACAACAGCAATGGAAACCATCCCCGACTGCATCGCAGCCGGATATGTGGATATGGAAACCGGAATGCTGTTGGGAACCAAAACCACAGAGCCAGAGAGTGAGGAAGTTCTGGATACTCTGGCAGTTGCGGTGGCCAATCTGTTTCAGGGTCAGGGTGTGAAAGCATTCGAAAAACTTCTGCGTGCAGCAGGTGTTCAGGATTCGGAAAATCCGGGATTTGGGGAAATCGCCGTGTTTTCGAATGATCGGCTGCACATCTTTCTGCGGACCAAGGAATATCCTGAACATGTGGTCTGCTACATCTGCCGCGACAGCGCAAATATCGGGCTGGCGCTTACGAAATCACATCTCAGCCTGGGGCCGGTTGCGGCCGCAGTTTAGACGGGACCAGAGGGGGTCACGGGATGATGGATACAGAAATACTCGACATGCTCGAAGACATCGGGCGGTCAGCGCGACCTCGTTTGTCGCCCGCGATTCAGCTGCCGGGGGAAACGGCTGATGCGCGACGGTCAGATGTGCTGCGCGTGATACGCGGCACTATTCTGCCGCGCCGACTTGAGTTTACATCGCCAAATGGCAACTGCCTCGCGGTTGAGGTCAACAGCTCTCGGGTGACCGATGTATTTGGTGCCAGCACCGGTTCCGTACCGGATTTCGAAACCGAGCCGCGCGAGGCTTTGACGGAAAAGCTGGCCCAGCTTGTTTCGAATATCGCCGCCGCGCCTGGCCCGCTCCAACTGGTGTCTGTACGCCCGGATACTGCGCTGGAAGCAGATGATGTGGGCATCACCTATTCAGAGATCGAAAGCGCCTGTGCTCAGATCGAATTGCCTGCGGAACCTCGGGTTTCGATCGTTCCGGATATCGAGGACGTGGCATTAGACGCGCCAGATTCCGAGCAAGAACCCTCGGCGATTGAACAAGCCGCTGTTCCTGAAGGTTCGGGTATGGCGCAACGCTTCTTTGACGGTGCCGAGCGTTTTGCCTTGGGCCGTTTCCTTTCCGCCAGCGATAGTGGCGCCACGCAACTGGACGGCGCATGTACCGAGGGGCAACCCCTGCATCCGGATCAGGCATTGTTGCAGAACTTTGCCAAGGATCTTGCCGGTTGGGACGCTGACAGCGCAACAACCCTCACACATCCGCAGTTGATCGTGATGCGCCCGGCAGGTGGACAAGGTGCCGGACTTGCCCTGCTGCGCGACGGCAAAAACGTTGCTGCTGCCGTACATGAGGCGCGCAAGCTGGGCGCCGTAGTTAGTCTGTGGAAATCCATTCGGGAGACGGCCTAATGACCGTCTCCCCAAAACATTCATTATTTCTGTTGAGTCGATCCTTGAATACGAGTGCTTGGGGTAAATGTTATGAGTGAATCTGATCGTCGTGAGTTAATACGCATCGCAAACGACATGAATGAAGTGAGCAATGACGAAACCCGTCAGTTCATTTCGCGCATCGTTGATGACCTATCAAATCTGAAACCATCGATCGCCTTCGTCGGTCAGATCAAGGCCGGGAAATCCCGACTTATCAACGGTTTCACCGGTCAGGCAGAATTCCTGCCTTCTGATGTAAACCCTTGGACCACGGTCATCACCGACATGCATTTCGGTCATCCCTCCGGGCGCAAGGCCGGGGCCGAGTTCCATTTCTTTGACAACCGCCAATGGCAAGCCCTCATCGCCGAAGGCGAAGAGCTGCGCAACATGTTCCCCGATGACGAGGACAGCTATAAGCGCGAGATGATCGAAGAACAGGTCGAGGCGATGAAAACGCGCGCCCGCCTGCGTCTTGGTGACAGTTACGAGCAGCTGTTGGGCCAGCAACACGACCTGGAGGAGCTGACTTCGGACGACCTGGCCCGCTATGTGTGCGCCGGCGACGATCCGTCAGATGAAGAGGAGCATGATCCGGGTTCTGATAGGGGGCTTTATAGCGATATCACGCGGAAGGCCGAGGTCTATTTTGACATTGGTCACTTCCCCTACCCCCTAACCGTTACCGACACACCCGGCGTTAACGACCCCTTGCTGATCCGCGAAGAAATCTCGCGGCAGTATCTCAAGGAATCTGATTTCTTCGTCGTCGTCCTTTCGGCGCATCAGGCCCTTTCGCGGGCTGACTTGAAGCTGTTTCGGCTTATGCAAGCGCTGGAGTTGGGCCAGATCGTCGTTTTCGTCAACCGCGTGGATGAGCTTGGCGGCGGTGCAGAAGATGCAGGCAAAGTCCGTGCGGATGTGCTTGATGGCTTGGAAAAGGCGCTGGGGAACTCGAACATCGATGTATTGATGGGCAGTGCTCAGTGGGCGCACTATGCGTTGACCGGCGATGAAACGGGCATCAATCACGATGCGGTTCTGGCCTGGCTGCGCGCGCATCCGGAACAGATGAAGCAGTATCTGGATGGGGTCGAAGAGATCAAACAAGGCCCCGGCCCTATCAGCCGCGAGGCGGTTCTGCGCTTTGCAGCAATGATCGCTTCGGGCCTGCCTGATTTACGTCGACATGTGACAACCGCGCTGACCGATGGCCCGCGTAGTGAACAGTTGCGGATGGCATGGCAACATCTCAACAGCTTTGCTCAGGGTGAACTCGAGCGCAGCACTGCACGGCTGCGCGTGCTGGAGAGCGAGGAAGACTCGACTGCTCAGAATGCAGATGAGAATGACAAGACCCTTGCCTCGTTGCGCGAACTGGTAGCTGACAAAACAAACGAGATAACCAAGGATATGGACGATGTCCTTGCCAACTTGCGCGGCGTTATGGACGACACCGTATCCGAGGCGGTTTCAAACGTTGTTCGTGGACCAGATGGTCAATCGCCCCTGCTTGCCAAAGGTGGTGCGACCGAACTGAACTTCACCCCTCTGCGGGAACGGATGCGTGAACTGGTACAGGGTGCCACACAAGTGGTGCGCCAGCGGATGCTGAGCGAGCTTTATGCGATCGATATGCAGAGCAATGCTGCACTGCGCTCCCTGCCCGGCTGGCAGGAACCGGCTGACAACCGCATGAACACGAGTGCTGTGCGGTGGTTCCGTCCAGATACGACCGCTCTGACCCGAGGCATTACGGTGGAATTGCGCGTCAATTGGTTGTCCCGGCTGATCTCGCGCAACAGCGTGGTTTCGCGCGCTGAAAAGATGATTGTGCAGGAATTCG
Source organism: Roseibium sp. RKSG952 (assembly GCF_009711355.1). Lineage (NCBI taxonomy): Bacteria > Pseudomonadati > Pseudomonadota > Alphaproteobacteria > Hyphomicrobiales > Stappiaceae > Roseibium > Roseibium sp. RKSG952. The sequence continues at coordinate 49,547 of NZ_SMMF01000950.1, forward strand.
AGATGATCGGGGACGATCTGGTCGATACTGCACGCGGTGATCTGATGGAGCGTTTGAACACGGTTCTGGATCATTTTCTGGCTCTGCTTGCAGGCCATCTTGAAAACCGCACCGGCTCGGGCGAAACATGCGCCCGAACCGAAGCGCAGGCCGATTTCGACCGTGCGCGCCGCATCGCAGATGAGCTGGGATCGGCATTTGGATCAGAACACGCGGAAGATATACAAGCGGAGGCTGCCGAGTGATCGAATTTCCCGGAACCGAGCAGGAGGTACGGCAGCTGGAGCGTTTTCTGAACGCGACCGAAAAGCAGCCGTCCACGCCCGAATTGGATGATATGCGCACACGGGCGCTGGCCCATGCCGAGCGGTTGTCGAACGCCGTTTCCATCGGTTTTGCCGGCGAGTTTGGTGCAGGTAAATCCAGCCTGGCCAATATGCTGGCTGGCGCAGATATCCTGCCGACCGGCCCTCAGCACCTGAAGCTGCCGCTGGTGATCGTCGCTTATGCCGACACCCCGGAAACCACAGTTGGCTGGTGGGACAAAGAACCCAAAGTCTATTCTGGTATCGCGCTTGAGAAGGCCGCCGCTGACAATCCCGACTTTATTTCCGTAGGGCTGAATACCCCTGCCCTGCGCGAAATCTCATTGTTTGATCTGCCGGGTACCGGCGCCTTGGACGAGACATACAAGCCAACCCTGGACCTGTTGAAATTCGTGGATTGCGCGATCTGGTGCACCAACGGTGCAAACGCATGGCGCGAAACGGAACGGCACCTTTGGGCTCAAGTTCCGGAAGAACTGCGAGCCAACAGCCTGTTGGCCGTCACCCATGCCGACCTTCCTCATGTCAGCGATGCCTTGGACCGGGTTCTTTCGCGCCTGGAGAAGGAAAAGGCCGGCATGTTCCGGTCAGTTGTGCCGATTGGCACCCCGGTTGCCGTGCGTGCAATGGCGAAGGAGCCTGAACCCGATTTTGCACTTTGGGAAACCTGTGGCGGTCAGAATCTGGCTGAACAGGTTCTCGCGGCCGCATCGGATCGCCGTCAAAGTGATCTGGATGCAGCGCGCAAAGATCTTTCGGAACATTTCATGCCATATCTGGATGAACTGACCGGCGACAAAACTGAAGAACCTGAATCCGACAATCGTTCCATTCAGTCGAGCCTTGGCTCTGCCCTTCCACCGCTGAACAATCCTATTCTAGAGGATTGGCTGGCCGCCATCGCCAGCATCTACGAAGATCTTCGCGATTCCTCGGATATCGAACCGGCAGCCTTCCTGCAAAGCTGTCAGGAAATTGTTGAGGACTTCGCTGAACGCCTGGAAAGTGGTGCTGAAATTGACCCGGAAGCAGATTGGATTCCCGGCGAATTCGAAAAGGCCACAGACCTGCTGCTTTTGCTTCAGTTCGAGAGTGGTGATGCCCCGCTCAAAGATGCAATCGGCATACTCGCTCAGCTCAGCGACAACCTTGCATGGGCCGGAAGCACAGTCGAATCTGCGCAGACAAAAACCGGAACATGATCAGTTCACGCATTGATTGAGCCGCAGTGCGGCGAATCGAATCCATCGGAATCAGATTCGCATTGTTTCGAATTCGTAGACCAAATGAACATATCGGGGGCAACTGCCCCCATTTTTTTGGCCCATCATATCTATATATGGTTTTTACACCCACCATAAAAACAACATATAGATGTTCGCAAAAAACGATCCTTAGTGAAGCCATGAGGCGGCCCCAATAAAGTCAAATTTGAAACGTCTAACCGTTCTCAAGTGTCCTGCGGTTGTGTCTGGTTATGAGTTCGCGGGTTTTTAACCCTGTTAAATAAGGCCGCAAAACGAGTAATATGGGCGGGTAGAAATGAGCCATAACCAGGCTGTCGGTGCATCGCACGACGAACCACAGATTCAAGGTCTGCAACCAGGTGCAAAACTGTTGCGTGGCCAGTATGAGATCCTTCGCTTTCTGAGCAATGGCGGCTTTGGGATCACCTATCTTGCACGCGATAGCCTAGAGCGTGATGTCGTCATCAAAGAGTGCTATCCGGGCGCGCTTTGCCGTCGCGACGGGGATCATGTCGAACCTGCTGATCCGGCATATAAAGAAGACCTGAGCGCGATTGTTGACCTCTTTATTCAAGAGGCACGCAACCATGCACGCCTGGTTCACCCAAACATCGTCGATGTGCATCAGGTCTTTGAAGACAACAACACCGCTTATATCGCGATGGATCTGATCCGCGGTTGCGACCTGTTGGATTACATGGACGATCCTGAGAATGAATCCGGTCCGGATTTCATTGTTCAGGTAACCGAAAAGATGCTGTCAGCGGTGTCGTTCATTCACCAGAGTGGCATGCTGCATCGTGATATTTCGCCCGATAACATCCTGATCGATGAAAATGGTGAACCTGTCCTGATCGACTTCGGCGCCGCACGTGAGCAGGCCGCCAACAAGACTGCTGCGCTTCTGACGCTTCGGGTGATCAAGGACGGCTATTCCCCGCACGAGTTTTATGTTCGCGGTGCCGAACAAGGGCCCAGCAGTGACCTCTATGTGCTGGCTGCCACATTGTATCACGCCATCAGCGGCGAACGTCCGGTTGACGGTCAATCCCGCCTGACTGCTTTCAACAATGGTCAGCCGGATCCCTACACTCCACTGGTCGGTCGGTTCGAAGGATACCCCGAGGGGTTCCTTGAAGCTATTGACAAGGCGATGGAGGTTCATGCGACCGATCGCCTGCAAACTGCGCTGGACTGGCTGCGCATGTTCCGCGGTCCCGGCGTGATGTTCGACTCGTTCGCTTACCGTCCGGTTTCGGTGATCGTTGGTATGGATCGCAAGGATGAAGAGGCCGAACAGGCCCGCATCAAAGCGGAAAGCGAAAATGCCGAGGCGGTCGTGACTGCGCTTTTGGCAGGCAACTCCGATCTCGCATTGGGCAACGAAGACAAGAAAGACGACGAACAGGCCAAGTTCGCTGCCAGTGAGGACACCCCAGCTGCCGTTGATACGGTG
>NZ_SMMF01000950.1:52644-131556 GCF_009711355.1 Roseibium sp. RKSG952
GTTGTGGCGGTGGCAATCGCTGCAGGTGGCTTTTTCGTACTGTCGGGTGACAAGTCCGAACCCGAAGCCCCGGCAGAAACAGCTGAGGTAACTCCTGCACCTGAAACGCAAGCTCCGACCCCCGAGCCTGCTGAACAGACGGCAGAGACTCCGGCAGAACCGGCACCTGCGGCAGCGGAAGAAACAGAAACTGCCCAGAACAATTCAGCAGCACAGGAACAGCCTGTCGAGCAGGCACAAAGCGAACCTGTCGAGCAGCCTCAGACTGCGCCCGCCGAGGTTCAGCCGGAAGAAACGGCAACCGCAGCTGCAGAACCTTCTGCGGAAGAAGCCGCTACAGCCGCAGCTGAAACTCCGGCTCCTGCCACGCCCGTGAATCTGGCTGAGAACCAGGTTGCCTTTGGACACTGGGACGTCGAAATCCCATTTGCAACGGCCAAGCGGCGTGCCTCGACCGGCAGCACTATCGCGATTACCGGCGTCGATCCTAACCGGGACATGTCCGTCATCGGTGACTGGATTAAGCGCGGAGCAGCTATCTATACGCTGAACGGAAAACCGGTTCGTGCAGATGCAACCTTTGCTGCGCAGGTACTGGACGACCTCAAGGTGGATCCTGACGGTTATATTCGCGTCGCGGCGCGGTATCGCCCCATCGGTGAGACACGGGCCAAGAATGGTCTGCTCGCCCTGCCCGCAATCCGCATGTTCGGTCTAGAGAACGGGTATGGCCTGACCGTGCGCAATACCTCTGATGCAGGTTGGCAGACCGTTGTCACCAATGTGCCTGCTGCGCATGCCGGTGGGCTGCAACAAGGGGATATCTTGCTGCGGGAAAACAACACCGACACGGTCATCGATAGTCCGGAAAGTCTGGATGAGGCGTTGGCCCAGCTTGTTTCCAATGATCAACCCGAAGCGCGACTGACTGTTTTGCGCAACGGGGCCGAGACAACTGCTGTCATGCAGTTAGCGCAGGAGTAGTCTGACCGGTTCAATTGTAATCCGCCAGTGTGTGTTTTGCTGAGGGTGGCTGCCTGAACAGCCATCCTGACGGGGACCGGCCCGCCGCGGAAAGTAAGAGTTCTCTGGTTTTTTCAATCATCAGTACCACTGCGCAACTTGCGCGCAGAGGACAGTAGCAGACGCGTGGGTTCTCAACCCCCATGCCCAGAATTCAAAAAGGTGTCGACACCATGTTCAAATACAAAAGCCCTCTCAGCCGGCTTCTCGAAGGTGCCGGCAAAGCCAAAGAAGCCGAAACCGAGCAGCCCAAAGAAGAAGCCGCAGATCAGCAGGAACCAATTGCGGATTTCAATGCACTGCGTCAGGCGTTGGCCGGTGGTAATCTGTCATCCGATTCATACGAAGAATCCGATGAGCTTATCCCCGAAGAAAAGATGCCTGACTTCGCCGAGCGCGAAGAAAAAGCCGAAGAAGGCGAGATTGCCGAAGCTGAAGAAACTGTTGCTGAGGCACCGGCCGTCGAGGCAGAAGCTGTCGAAGAGGAACAAGTCGTCACCCTGCACGTGGCACCGACCGAGACCGCTGAAAGCACCGAAGAAGAAGATATGTTGGCTGCCGTCGCGCAGGCATCTGCAGACACAAGTGAAGAAATAGCTGAGACCCCGGCAGAATCTGAAACACCGGCAGAAGCTGAAGCGCCAGCAGAAGCTGTCACCGCTGAGCCTGAACCGGTTGCCGAAGCACCCGAAGCCCCGGTTGAGCCAGTTGAAGCTGAGCAGGTCGCAGCAGAACCTGAGCAAGATACACAGCCAGAACCGCTTGCAGCGCCAGCACCCGCCGAGGATCGCCGGTCGCGCGTCAAAACCACTTTCCTTGGCTTCGAACGCGCGGACACGCATGTTCAGGATCTGATGGAAAGCGCCGAACCGGTCGCCAAGACCGAAGCGGCACAAGAAACCTTCCCCGTAGGTTGGCTGGTCGTGACCAGCGGTCCGGGCCGCGGCTCCAGTGTTACACTGACCGAAGGGCTGATGCAGATTGGTCGTAACGATGATCAAGCCATTCAGCTTGATTTCGGTGACACGGGTATCTCGCGCAGCAACCATGCTGTGATTGCTTATGACCCGGAAGATCGCAAATGCTATCTGGGACATGGCGGTAAGGCCAACCTTGTGCGCCTGAATGGCAAACCGGTGCTTAGCACCATCGCACTGAACAGCGGAGACCTGATCCGTATCAGCGAAACCTCTCTTCGTTTTGCAGCCTTCTGCGACGATGGCTTTGATTGGCGGGACGCATAATAGATGCTGGCGACTCCGGCATATGACATTGCACTGATCCTGAACCAGGGTCAGCGCGAAACGCAGGAAGATGCGATCGCCGCTCGTGTCTTTGATGCTTCGAACTCGGGTTATGTTGTGGTGGCCGATGGTATGGGTGGCCACGAAGCGGGTGAAGTTGCATCAGAGCTGGTTCTTTCCGCCTGGAGAGAAGTGGTCGATACGCAGATGGAAGATCCCGATGCTGCCGAAGGCGCATTGATCGATGCACTGCCGATGGCTGCGATGCAGGCCAACGCAGCAATTGCCAATCACGGTGACGAACAGAGCCAGGGTTTCAGCATGGGTTCGACCTTGTTGGGCATGCTGCTTCTGGGGCAGCGGGTGTTCTGGATTTCGATCGGTGACAGCCCGATGTACCTGTATCGGGACGGCACACTGACCCAAATCAACGAAGACCATTCAATGGCACCCGAGATCGATGCGCAGGTCGCCAAGGGGATTTTGTCCCCTGACGAGGCGCGGTCACACCCCGACCGCAATCAGCTGACGTCGGTGATCATGGGTGCATCCATTCCCAAGGTCGATTGTCCCGAGGAGCCTCTGGTTCTGAATGCGGATGACATCCTGATCCTGGGCAGTGATGGACTGCAATATCTCAGCAATGACGAGATCCAGTCGATCCTGAATGATCATGCGCAGTCTTTATCTCAGGACATCGCCGATACCCTGCTGCAGGCGCTGCAGGCCAAGGAGGATCCCGACCAGGACAACGTTTCAATCGCCGTCGTCAAGCCGGCAGGACAATAACCAAAAAAGGCAAAGCAACAGGACTCATGCGAACACACCTGATCATATCCAGCCTGGCACTTGCTGCCGCGACGGGGGCAGCCTCGGCGCAAGAGGCTTGTTCAACATATGAAATCCAGCGCGGCGACAGCCTGCGGGAACTGGCAATCCAAGTCTATTCGACCGAAGATTACCGGATCATCTATGATGCAAACCGCGACGTGATCGGGTCCAACCCGAACATAATCCGGGTCGGCGACGTTCTGGAATTCCCCTGCCTAGAAGACGTGGGCCGCGCTATACCTCAGGGTGATACTGAAGCCGAGCGCATGGCCGCGGAAATGGCTGCTGAGCTGGTCAAAGCCGCCGAAGCACGCGCCGAGCAAGCCATTGCAGATGCCGAAGCGCGTGTTGCTGCAGCCGAAGCCGAGGCCAAGAAGACCAGCGAAGAGGCCGTGATTGCGGCCAAGGCAGAGGCGAAGAAGGAAATTGAGGCAGCCCGCGCCGAAGGTGCCGCGCTGATCCGCAATGCCACAAGCGGCGAACGCCCCGAGATCCGCGATCGCCAGCTGCTACTGATCACTGGCGGCAACTACGCCCCGTTCACCGACGAGGCCCTGCCACATCGTGGTCTGTATACCCAGTTGGTTGAAACCGCCATGTTCCGGGCCGCGCCAGAGCAGGCCTATAAGATCCAGTTCGTCAACGACTGGTCATCGCACTTGGATTTGCTGATGCCGACTTTGGCATTTGACGCCACCTTCCCTTGGTCGCGACCGAACTGTGAAGAAGCAGAGGCCCTGTCTGAAAAAGACCGCGTGCGTTGCGAAACTTACAACTTCTCGAACCCGTTTTATGAAGTTGTGGACACCTTCTTTGCCAAGGAAGGAAGCGGTTACGAGGAAACTCTGACCTATGCTGATTTTGCTGGCACCACGATTTGCCGTCCTGAAGGCTGGTCGCTGTCGCATATGGATGCGGTCGGCCTCTATGAACCAGCTATCACGATGCTTCGCCCGGTTGAGCCTGACGAGTGCTTCCACGCCGTCATGGATGGCCGTGCGGACATCGTCGCGATTGAGGCACATCTCGCGGTCGAAGCCATCAGTCGCCTCGGCTACGAACATCAGATCATCGAAAACCCCAACCTGGCGGCGGTAAAGTCGCTTAACGTCATGACCCACAAAGATAATCCAGATGGGGAAGCGATCCTAGAGACGCTTAATCAGGGTCTGGCGATCATGCAGCAATCGGGTGAATGGCGCGACATCGTGTCGACCGCCCTGCGTCATCAAATGGAAAATGGCTAAGGCCCCAAGAGGCCTGACAAAACAAAAGTCTGGAGGAAGTGGACATGTTTGAATTGAAACTGAAGAAAGCAGTGATGTCGGCCGCAGCCGTTACTGCGCTGAGCGCCGGTGCAGCCGCTGCACAGGAAGCTTGTACAAACTATACGGTTGTCGACGGTGACACGATGGCGACGATCGCCATCGCGGCTTACGGCACATCGAACTACCAGCCGATCTTTAACGCGAACCGTAACATCATCACTAACCCGAACTCGCTGGAGCCGGGCTTGGTACTGGCCCTGCCTTGTGAAGACGGTAGCCTGCCGAACGGCCGTTCGGCCCAAGAGATCATCGCGGCGGAAGAACAGCGTGCTGCAAGCGTCCAACGTTCGAGCGTTTACCAGCCGCCGATCAAGTTGGTCACCGGCAACGGCTGGGCACCTTTCGCGGATGAATCGCTGAACGGCGGTGGTGCGATTACCCGTCTGGGCACCACAGCGCTGCAGCGTGGCGGTAACGCGCGCGACTACTCGGTCAGCTTCGTAGATGACTGGAACTCGCACCTGGAAACCCTGCTGCCGCTCGGCGCGTTCGATGTATCGATGGCATGGAACATGCCTGACTGCACCAACCGTTCCTATGAGTGGTCTTGGGAAACCGAAGTACGCTGCACCCAGTTCGACTCGTCTGTTCCGGTGTATGACATTGTTGTCGGCTTCTACACCCTGCCAGAGAGCAACTACGCCAACGCCACCACCTTCGACGAGTTGAAAGGCGCAACCATCTGCCGTATGGACGGTTGGTTCATCCACGATCTGGAACAAGAAGGCCTGCACAACGGCGAATCCATGACCCTGATGCAGCCGATCACCGCGCGTGAGTGCCTTGATGCGGTTCTGACCGGTACCGCGGACATCGCCACCTTCGAAGTTCAGCTGTTCTCGGACACCATGTCGGAAATGGGCCTGAACCAGAACGACATGATCGAAAACCCATTCGTGACCTCGCTGTCGTCGCTGCGTTTCATCGCACACCGCAGCAACCCGTTCGGCAAGCAGTACCTGGCCATGCTGAACAAGGGTCTGAACGAGATGCGTGAATCGGGTGAGTGGTACGCCATCGTTTCCGATACCCTGCGCGAGCATAATGAAAAACTGATGGCAGCGTCGAACTGATCCCTCGGTTCACCTGTATAATCTGGGCCGGTCAATTGACCGGCCCTTTTTTGTTACTGGGTCTGGTCAAATCGGCTGATCCAAACTGCCAGCTGGACCTTTCTCCACAAATGAGTTTTGTGGTCCAATCGGCGTTAAAAACGCTCGCCCGACAGCTCGGGCACAACATTTACTTTGGTAAACAATGTCCGAAAATTTACCTTTCCGTTTACGAATGTCTGCCTAAGCCACCCGCCTCACTCACCGTGGTCAAAGTTAGTTTACAAGCCCTCCCTACCATCTGTTAGGCTGTATTTGAGCGGCTGATTTAGTTGGGCCGCATTTGTATTTTTGATTGTCTTCTGGCGTGCCTCCACGGTCTCTGGCGCGATCGGGATGTAAGTGGTTCGGCCAGCGTTGTGAGGTTCGTGAAATGAATATTCTGTCGTTTAAATCGGGTCATGACGGCACGGTTGCCGGTATCGACAGTGCCGATCAGAAACTGCTGTTTTCCTACGAGGCCGAAAAGAACAGTTTTCCCAGATACACCCCGGTAACTCCCGACACCTTCATTGACGCGGGGCTTTGGTTCAAAGACCTGCCGGATGTTTTGGCCCTCAGTGGCTGGTCAAGCAATGGATCGGATCATGTCACCACGTCGGGTGCGGGGTATTTTGGTGTAGGCCCTGGGTCCGAGAGTATCGGCAAACGCACGTTTTTCGGCAAGTCGGTGGACTATTATTCGTCGACTCATGAACGCGCGCATATCTGGTGTAGCTACGCCCTTTCACCCTTCCAGCAGGGTGAGCCATGTTATGTCCTGCTTTGGGAAGGCGCGTTGGGTGATTTCTATGAGATAGACGCCAAGCTCAATATTCGCCATCTGGGTCAGGTGATGACATCTCCGGGCACACGATTTGCCTTTCTTTACGCGCTGGCCGACCCGGACTTCCCGATTTCCGGCGGCGAGTTGCGGCCTGAAGATCCTGGACGGTTGATGGCCGCCTGTGCATTTGGTGAAAACGGCCCAGCGGACGAAGACGAACAAGCGCTGATTGATCAGGTTTTGTCCATTAACACGGCAACTGATCCGTTGCGCAAAAGCTCCTTTGTGAATTCGCCCTTTTTCAACATTGGCACTGACAGCCAAAAGCTGAAGAACCTCGCAACCAAACTCTCAGATGCCATTTTTGACCGGTTCCACCAGTTCGCAGAAAAGAACCTCAATCAAAGCTACCCGCTGCTTATCGCTGGCGGCTGCGGATTGAACGGACACTGGAACACACGCTGGAAAGAAAGTGGTTTGTTCCGTGAGGTGTTTATTCCCCCGACCACTGGTGATTCAGGTTGTGCAATCGGTACTGCCGTCGATGCTATGCGCCACTTTACCGGTCGCGCCAAGCTGGATTGGTCGGTCTATTCCGGTCAGTCATTCTGTGACGACAAGGTCGATACTGATGGCATCACCATGTCAGAGCTCAACCTCAAAGTCGTTGCGCAGGCCCTGATGGATGGTCAGATCATCGGCTGGACGCGCGGGAATTGCGAAATTGGACCACGAGCCCTTGGCAACCGTTCAATTCTGGCTGCGCCATTTTCCAGCGAAACGCGGGTCAGACTGAACCGCATCAAAGGACGAGCACTGAACAGTCCCGTCGCTCCATCAGTGCTGCAGGAAGACGCCGTCCAGCACTTTGATCTATCCGGTTCTTCACCTTACATGCTTGATTTTCATCGGGTCAAAAACCCGGATCTTGCTGCAATAACACATGTCGACGGGTCAGCACGCGTGCAGACTGTCGAGCGTGATCAGAACCCATTCTTCTACGATTTATTGAATGAGTTCAAAACGATCTCCGGTGTCGGCGTACTATGCAACACCTCTCTGAACTTCAAAAACTCGGGCTTTATCAACAAGACCAGCGATTTGGCGCACTATGCGCGCCAGGTTGGACTGGATGGGTTTGTTGCGGGGAACACCTATTATAAAATCGATGCTCCCTGACGCCTCGTTCTGTCAATCGTCAGGACAGCAACCGATCATAGATTTCGCAGACACCTTGGACGTGGATTGAAAGACCGAAGTTTTCGTTCGCATACGCTTGCGCGGTTGCCGAGATGCGATCGCGCAGCTCCTTGTCCTGGCGCAGTTGCTTAACGGGCTCAACGAACGCGGCCGGATCGAACGGATCAACCAGAAAGCCGTTTTCCCTATCCCTGATCGCTTCGATATTGCCACCATGGCGTGTCGCGACAACGGGTGTTCCCAGATACATCGCTTCGATGAGAGTGCGGCCAAAAGGTTCGTCCAACGCGGTTACCAGATTGGCATCCATCGCCGCCATATAGCCATCAATCGGTTGCCTGAATCCCATCAGATGAATGCTATCCGTAATGCCCGCATCTGCAGCTATATCGAGGCAGGATTGCTTCAGTTCTTCGTCTCGTTCAGCAACGCTGCCAAAAAGGAAGCCGTGAACCGGTACATCAGGCATCGCCTTCTGAATGGCTGCAATGACCTTAACGAAGTGATCAGGGCGTTTTCTGGTGACGAAATTCCCGAAATAGCCCAGCAAAATGGCGTTATCCGGCAAGTTCATCTCGGCAAGAACCGCTTGGCGGCTGGTCTCACGATCGGGCGGGTTTGGATTGAAATCAAATGGGCTGCGAACCACTGTAAATTTCTGATCAACCGATCGAAGCGGTTTGCTGGGTTTTGCAAACTGCGAGACGCTGATGATGTGATCAGAAAACAATGGCGCCAGCTTGTTGATGCCAAACGCGGTTGGATCCTGGCGATGATGCCAAATGTGTTTCTTGCCCCCCAGCTTGGTCGGCAACACCCAGTTGGCATGCATCCGGCCTTCGTTCGTGTGCACGATGTCGGGGTCAATGCGAGACAAGGTGGACACTAGACGGCGCATGCTAGAGATCATGTAAGCCCCCGCCCCGCAATCCTTGGGATAGCTCAAGCCCCCTGGCGACATCAGGCTGGGTTCTTCCAAAACCTCAAAATCCAGCCCAAGCGATTGCGCATAGTCTGCAGCAGGTCCAGCCTCATAGTGGATCAGGATGTGGGGTTCGTATTTGGACCGATCCAGCGCTGCTGCCAGCTTCATTGCTGAAACATGGCTACCGCCGATTACTGTGTCACCCTCAAAGGGGAATAGGATTTTCTTAGGCATTGGTATCTCTGGAAGCTCGTAAAACAGTTACTCGGTAAAACGGTGATCAGGTGTCGGAAGCTTTGACTTGTCATTTGTTCCTCGCCAGATATGCCCGGATGGACAGGATACATCCCAGCGTCCAGACGAGATTGAACAGCACATGTGTTAACGCAATGCCTTCGATCCCCAACCAATAAAGCAGCGGCAGGAACGAGATTGCAAAAATGCAGGTCGAAACGAAAGTCGTTCTGACCAATGCGCTATCCAATCCCATACTCAACAGTGCCGGGTTCAGAACCAAGGCGCCAAGATAAAGGACCGCGGCAAACATCAGGATGGTCATCACCGGCGCTGCCTCACGGAACTCAGGGCCAAACAGCAAAACCGCGATTTCCGGCATCTTCCACGCCAATGGCAAGGATACGATCAGAGAAACACCAAACATTGCGAAGGTGACATAGCGCACAAGACGCCAGAATTTTCCAAATTCGGCACTGGCCCAGAGGCGTGTCATTTCAGGATATAGAACCTGCCGAATTGGGGCGCCAAGCCGCACGACATTTGTCATGATGCGTTTGCCGACCTGATAGAAACCCACTGCGGTCACATCCAACATTGCGCCAGCCACGATCACATCCAGTCGTTGTGTCGATTGTCTGAGAATTACGTTGAAGTTTGAGTTCCAAAGAAAGCGCAGAAAACCCGGATTGTCTGAAAACGCCTGAGACAATTTCAGCTTCATAAAGGCCTGCAGGCTACGCTTTCGTAATTCATTCACTGCGAGGGAAAAGGCCACCAGCCCGGTCAGGACCTGATGCATCAGCATCAGCGCAAGAAATGCCCAGATATCGAGGCTGAGCATGTAGGCAATCACGATGCCAACAAAGCGCAGACCAGCTATCACCATGTCGGAAATCGCAAGGACATCGAACCTGTCAAAAATACGCAGTACCGCGATACCTGTTGGCCGAAGCGACAGGAACAGGCCGATCGCGACCAGTGAGATATACGATGAACCGATATCTTCTGGCAGCCCAATCAGCGGCGCCAGAGTGGGTGCTAACAACAGGGCAATTGTACCTGCCAGTAATCCACCAAGGATATCGATAACGACTGATAGCTTGACCAGATGACGAAAGCGCGATGTGTCATCCTGTGCGAGCGCTTCGCTCCCATACTTGATCACCGCTTGCCAGGGCTCCAACCTGAAAAGGCGGTCCAGAATCTGCACATATGCATCGACAAGAGCTAGAATCCCAACAGCCGCTGGGCCCAAGGCCCGAGCTGTAATGATCAGGCTGGCAAGGCCAAAGAAGGCAACAAGGATTTGGGACAAGAACAGCCATGACATGTTCTTGGCAATTCGCTTCACCAATGATTTGGAACGAGAGCCGGTCATAATCTCAATCTGAAACGTTCTGGAATACTAAAACGAACATCCCAGAACCGGGTCGGTAATTAACCCATGGCACCAGGTACAGTTTAAACACCTTTCTGTTTCTAAAACGTCCTCAGATGATTCTGATTGTCACTATTCTTATCATTTAGTTTGCTGAAATTATATCGCTGCACAAAAACACAAATTGATTTTGGGGTCCGGAATTAGCTTTCATAGGTAACCAAACTTTGACGGTTTCGACGTCGCATCAGAGGGTTTGCCTAACTACTCTGCACCAATAGCCAGCAGACCGGAGCCACAAACTTCTAAGAACAAGCCCCTAAAAACCTGAAAGTTTCTAGGTGGTGAATTCTTCAATGTATCGCAGCCTCAGCAACAATCAGCCAATCACCAGTGCATTGTAGTCAATTCCGGCTTTGGTCGAAAGTTTACGAGACTAAATCGCCAAATCGGAAAGCTATTTTCGAAAACCTTGGATGCCGTGCCGCGCAATCGTTTGCCCGAAAACACCATGGATCGCTTTGATGGCACATTCGAAAATTAAGCCTACCCACAAAGAAAAATGACCAGCACCCCATATGCTGGTCATTTTCAGAGTGAGTGGTCAGGCTAAGCGCCTCACCGGTCTTCATTCAAGTTAACCTTACGCTAGTCGATCGCCCCCATTCTGGGTATTAGGGGTATCCCGTAGGTCGGTGGATTTTCTTTGCTACAAGAAGATCAAATTTCGCATTTGTACGATCTTGTTGACCGCATGATCACCCAAAACTGGTCATTTGCTCATATCTTAAATGGTTAATATGAATGGTCAGAGGGTCTCACCATCCGCCAGCAAACCCATCTTTCCCAGAAGGATGGTGTTTATCCTTCTGACGTCGAAATCGGACACAGCCCTGTCACGCGATGCCTGACCCATTTTGACGATCAGCTCGGGGTTCTCAACAAAGCGCGCCATAGCCTCACACAGTTTGTCCGGGCTGCGAACCGGGATCACATATCCGGTTTCTCCGTCAATGACCGGATCTGCACATCCCGGCGCGTCAGATGTTATCACCGCTCGTCCCGTCGACATGGCTTCGAGAGTGGCCCGCGGAATTCCTTCACGGTAGGCTGTCGGCAATACAAATACGGAACAATTGGCCAGATACGGCCTGACATCTGCCGTTTCCCCCAGATACTCGACAATGCCCTCGCGAGACCATTCATCGATATCTCGCTGACTGACGGAATCGGGGTTTGCATCCATCGGCCCCAACAGCTGGCACCGGGCCTCGGGATGTCTGCGTTTCAACTCCCGCGCAGCCTCGACAAAATCGAAGACACCTTTCTCACGCAAAAGACGCGCGATCATCAAAAAAACCGGCGCCCCGTTGGGGGGATTGGAAAACGCATAGGAATCAAGATTCACACCAGAGCCGGGTACGATGCTCAGCTTCGTGGCATTGTTGATCAGTCTTCTTTCGCGAAACTCTTTCTCGTCGGCCTTGTTATAGACCAGAACCTCGTCGACACCTCTAAGCGCGCTTCGGTACAGGAACGATGACAGTGTCCTTACCACACGACGTTTCAGGGTTAAGTTGTGGGTACTATACACATAACCCAACCCGGTATTCATCGCGTATATGCGCGGGACACCCGCAATCTTGGCAGCGAGGCATCCGTAAATGATCGGCTTGATTGTGTATGGGAAGACAATATCCGGCTTGAACTCTTTGAACACCTGCACCAACGCACGCAATGTACGTAGGTCCCTCACAGGATTCATACCCGCGCGGGCCAGCGGAAACTGAACGAATTTGACCCCGATCTCCTTCAATGCGCGTTCCGTGGGTTCATGCCGCTCCGGGCCGCATGCGATCACTTCTGCCCGTTCGGACAAATCCCTCAGCAAATCATATCGGAAATTCAACAGCGACGACGTAAGGTTGGAGACAACCGCTATCTTTGGCCTCGTTTGGTTCGAAGATATCTCGTGAGATTTCAGTGTCTGCAACAAGACGAACTCCCATTGATGCCCCGCGCTCTGCGATCCGCAGGTTTATCCAGAAATCTGGTTGATTGGCGGTCACAATGCATGATGAATCTGCCTGATCGTGTTGTCTTCGATGACTTCATCCCACACCGCCAGAATGTTGTCCGGGGCAAGCCAGCTCAGGTTTTGTGCAAAGGACTGCCGCATCCTGTTCAGCGTTTCCGGTTCTTCACAAAGCCGGATCACCGCCGCTGCCAATGCATCGACATCTTCAGGTGGCACCAACAGCCCATTGTCATCGTGCCGGATCAGCTCACGCGGACCGTTGGGGCAATCGAAGGAAACAACCGGCAACCCGGTGACGGTTGCTTCGGCAACAACGTTGGGAAAACCCTCAAATCGCGATGGGAACACCAGCAAGTCCGCACCTGCCATCCAGGCACCCGGCGATGAACTCGCACCCGGCAATGAAACCGCATCCCAAAGGCCAAGCTGATCGCGCAAGTCTTCCAGCGCCGTTCTTTCAGGCCCTTCGCCGTAGATTGTAAGCTTGGCCGCGGGATTGGCCCGGAGTATCTGAGGCATCGCCTGCAGCAAGAGATCAAACCCCTTTTGACGATCCAGGCGGCCAACTGCGACGAGTTGGTTATTCCCCTTTCCCAGTCGATCTCGAATGCCGTCCAGCGGGGCACACGGATTCGGAACAACTTGCGCTTTGCGCTGTAGGGATCGGGGCAAATCCTGACTGGCACGCTCGGTCTGCATCACGATGGTTCTGGCCCGATGCGCCAGAAGATTTTGCGCGTGGCGCCATATTGGATGGGCATTCTGGGCCTTTGGATTGTTCCGTTCTGAAATGATGATGGGAACCCGCCACCCCAGCACTGCAGCCAACGCCAACACGTTGATCTTGGTAAGAAACGTAATCACGAGGTCCGGTTTCACTTCACGAATGACCTGACGAATATGTTGCAGACGCGCCCATTGTCCGCGGGCCTTGGGGTCGTCACTGGCCACCATCAACGTCACATCGTCCGGAAAAGAAAAGTAAGATCCCCCTTCCGGCATCGTCAACCCGGCGACATAGACATCGTCGCCCATACCGGATCTGTGCGCGGCGAGAATGGAAACGATTTTTTCGGCACCACCCGCACCGAAACCACCCTGAATAATCAGAATTTTCACTTCGCTCTCCTCGAGATCTTTTGGCCCTTTTGGGATAAGGGCGCTGAAGCGGCGCACAACGTGAACTGCCGGGGCTTTAACGGGTTCGGGCTGTTCATGCGTCCTTCGACAATGAGACCATTTAATTCTTCCAACGCCGCACGGACGCGGTCATAGGACAACCAGACCCGGGTCATTTTGTGATTAGCAGGTATCAGGATCGCTACGGCTGTCATGCGCTCTGCCCCGTCAAAACCTTTGACCTCATAACATTCCGGGACCATTCAACCGTGTCCCGCAGGCCTTCCTTCAGCGCCGTCTTTGGCGCCCATGGATACCGGGATTTTATTAGCGAAGGATCATTCACCAGTTTCATCACCGGGCCGGGTGGCGAACCATATTCAATCAGTTCGGCAGGGGCCCCGGTCAGTTTTACAAGGTCCTCCACCACATCTCTGACCTTTGTCGCCGTGCCAGTACCGATGTTTATAACCGGACTTCCAGCCGACGGATTATCTGCAAGCAACAGAAGGGCGCGGACCACATCGTTGACATGAATAAAGTCACGCACATCATCCGGTCGTTCGATATGTACGGCTTGGCCACGCAGCAGATTGTCAACAAGGTAGGGAACAAGCTGAGTTCCCGTTTGACCCGGTCCGTATGTCAACGACAGTCGCGCGGTGACTACAGTAAATGGCAAGCGCAGACGCAACATTTCGAGGTACTTTGTGCCTGCCAGCATCGACGCCCCGTAGCTGTCGCGCGGTTGTTCACGTTGAGCCTCAACATAGGGTACCGGGTTACCGCCATACTCCGCATTTGTACCCAGTCGGATGAATGATCGCGGGGGGGATTTGCAAACTGTGGCAGCTTTCAAAACACCTAACAGAGTAAGCAGGTTTTCCTGCACACTTTCAAAAGAACCCTCTAGTGCTGCATTTGCCTGCACCTTGATCTGCGCGGCTGCATGGAACACCACCTGGGGCTGACAGGTCTCAAAAATCGACTGCACATAGGCTACATCCGTCAACTCTGCGCGCACCACTTCTACAGACGAACTCACGTCCGAAAGCTTCTCGAGCGAGGAGGAAGGACGTACCAATGCAGTGACGTCATCACCACGCGTCAGGCATGTTCTGACTAGGTGAGAACCAATGAAACCCGTTGCTCCGGTGATCAGAACACGCGTCATCGTTCAACTCCAGCATCCGACCTACAAAAGGCCGGTGCAACAAGGCTTACACTTAACCAAATGCAGCCTTTCGAACGTGACGCTATGTAGAGAAGCGCAGCGAGCCTTTCCTGCATCTCGCGCAGATGGACCCCCATCTGGGTCGAAGTTCTTAGAACCACCAAAACGGAGTCGGCCACTTCCCGATTGCCTACCGTTTGCCCATAATACACTAACAAAAACCGTCTCCTAAAACACACGACCTACTGGGCCGCGACTGTGCAGTCACTGAAATCTGCTGGTGACGAAAAATCTTCAAAGATACTGATCTGCTCAGCAGTCATTTGTATAATATCTGCCGAGGCGGCATAGGCCTTATGCCAGTCTACGGTCATCTCAATACCCGTTTGCAAATCCAGACGCGGATGCCAGCCTAACCGGCTTTGCGCCTTGGTAATGTCCAAACGTAATGTTCGCGCCTCGTGCGGTGCATCATCATATTTGTCAGAGAAACTGAACTCGGGCGCGCCTGCCCCCCAGGCGCGCCGGACTATATCCGCCAATTCCCTAACATCCACCGTGCCTGAAACATCAGGTCCGAAATTCCAGGCGCCGGCAAACTCCGGACCGTTACTCAAAATCTTATCAGCAACCTGCAGGTAACCCGATAGCGGCTCCAAAACATGCTGCCACGGGCGGATGCTGTCAGGATTGCGAACCACAACTGGCAGGTTTCGCTCCCAGGCGCGGATGATGTCAGGCACAAGGCGATCTTCGCTCCAATCCCCACCACCAAACACATTACCTGCACGAACAGTCGCCAATTGCGGTCCATCCGGATCGGCAAAGAACGAATGGGCGTAGGACTGTGCTACAAGCTCGGTTGCGCCCTTGGACGCACTGTAAGGATCCTTGCCACCCAACGGGTCGTTCTCACGGAACCCCCGAATCCCTTCGCGGTTGTCATAGCACTTGTCGCTGGTCACCACGACCACCGCCCTCAAGGACGGCATTCTGCGAGCAGCTTCCAGAACGTGAACCGTGCCCTGCACATTTGTCGCGAATGTCTCAACCGGTTCACGATAAGATTTTCTCACCAGCGGTTGCGCGGCCATGTGAAAGATCACTTCGGCATCCACATCCTGCAACGTCTTATTCAGCGCCGTAGCATCCCGGATATCGGCGAAACGGCTATCTGTAATCTGTTCGATACCGCATGCTGCATAGAATGACGGACCGGGCTCAGGCGGCAAAGCCAGACCGGTCACATGCGCACCCAGCCGGGTAAGCCAGGCAGACATCCAACCGCCTTTGAAGCCGCTATGCCCTGTCACGAGGACACGGCGACCGGAAAAGCGGCCGCCGAATATCTGATCGGAATGATCAGTCATGAATGCCTCAGATTGCTATGGCCGGGTACTCGGCGGATGGTTTTGTATTGAACTGCAGCCATGGCGGGGTCTCGCCCTCACACAGAGCATCCAGAGCGTTGCGATCCCGAATGGTATCCATCGGACGCCAGAAACCATCGTGGCGATAGGCCATCAACTCACCATCCCGGGCCATCTGGCTTAGCGGTGATTGCTCGAGTGGCTCCATATCGTCGACCATGTAGTCCATCACACCCGGTTCAAACACAAAGAACCCGCCATTGATCCAGGTTTCGCGACTGCGCACTTTTTCTGTGAACGCATCCACGCGATCGCCTTTCAGCTCAATGCTCCCGAAACGTGCAGGAGGTTGAACCGCGGTAACGGTCGCGAGCTTGCCATGGGATTTGTGGAAATCGATCAGGGCGTTGATATCGATGTTTCCCAGACCATCTGCGTAAGTGCACATAAAGGTCTCGTCTGGGTCCAACCATTCCTTGAGGCGGCGAATGCGCCCGCTGGTCATCGTGTGGGTCCCGGTGTCGACAACAGATACATTCCAGCCGCCCGGTGCAGACGGCACAAGCTTGAGTTCACCTGTGTCTAACGAAACAGAAATATTGTTCGCAATCAGGTGATAGTTGGCAAAAAACTGCTTTAACATCAGAGATTTATAACCGGCAGCAACAACAAAATCGCGGTGCCCGAAGTGGCTGTAGATATCCATGACACGCGCGATGATGGGGCGGCCTCCGACCTCGACCATGGGTTTCGGTATCGAGACCGTTTCCTCGGCCAGTCGAGACCCCAGTCCCCCTGCAAAAAGTACCGTTTTCATTTGTGCCACTCCCTCAAAAAACCTTTTACTAAAATCTGCACATCTGCGCCGGTGGAGCGCAAATTGGTCGTACGGTAACGAGCGGGCTCAGTTGATTGGACATGGTCGATCTACCTCACCTGCTATTTTCGAGTATATCACACCCTGATCGTAACGGTTATCTAACCCTGAATTTCGCCCCAGGCTGCGCCCGTTTGTTTCCGCATCGCGCAACAATGACTCTTCCAGCGCTGAATCATATCCGGGCAGGAAAGCGGCGAGAGGATTGGAATCAATCAGGGCCTTCAATTCAACTGCGCCGTTCATCTTGTTCTGTTTCGACAGATCTGGATCGGTAAACAACTGTAAACCGGGTGCCAGATATGGCGCCCCCAGAAGTCGGGCGAAACGATCTGCATGAGAACGGGTAGTAGCGATACCGCCAACATGGTTTGACCCAGGCATTTTTAGCTCGCTCCGAAGAGCTTTGGTTACTCGTAGCTTTTCCGGCCCTCGGAAGGGCCGGAACTTTCAACAACTTATACAATAATTTTAGCGACCGGCGGTGATCGTTTCCAATGCATCCGGTCGTGTAAAGCCACCGACCAGGCTCTCAGTTGGCACAGGTTTGATGTTCGGTTTGCCCGGACGCGCGGTCAGTTCTTTTGCATCGATTGGCCGCAGACCGTTGGCACCGTAACCCGGCACCAACTCTTTCAGCAGCTTCTTGACACCTAAATCGTTCCCGTCATGTGCGGCCTGTTCCAACTTAAGGATCATGGCGCGCAGACGGGCAGCCGAGACACCCTCGGGGATTGCCGAGGCTACACCAGGAATTCCGCTTTCGCGGTGATCTTCGGTGACGTCGAACAGTTCTTCGAACAGTTTTTCGCCCTGACGAATACCAATGAATTTGATGTCTACATCTTCATAGGGAACCAGACCCGCAAGGCGGATCATGCGCTCGGCCAGATCGACAATCTTGACCGGGCGACCCATGTCCAGAACAAAGATCTCACCATGGCTGTTCTCGAGTGTCAGGCCTTTAGCTGCGGCAACCAAAGTCAACTGGACAGCCTCACGAATGGTCATGAAGTACCGTTCCATTTTGGGATCGGTAACCGTCAATGGACCACCTTCGGAGATCTGGCGTTGGAACAACGGGATCAGCGACCCGGACGACCCAAGAACGTTGCCAAAGCGGACCGAGAAGAAACGCGTTTCTTCGTCAGTCTCATTCGTGACGCGGTCTTGCGCCTGCACGTAGAATTCAGCGACCCGCTTGGTCGCGCCCATGACGCTAGTGCTGTTGACGGCCTTATCGGTCGAAACCTGAACCATTGCGATAGCACCCACGTTACGCGCTGCATCAGCCACGTTGCGGGTTCCGATCACGTTGGTCAGAACGCCTTCGCATGGGTTCAGTTCAACCATCGGAACATGCTTCAGTGCTGCGGCATTGAATACCAGCTCGGGGCGATGGCGTTCAAAGATCGCATTCACCCGTCCCGCATTCCGAATATCAGCCACGTAAATACGGCGGGCAACATCAGGGAAGTTCTGACCCAAGTCCATATCGATCGAATAGGCGTTGTATTCGGTGTTTTCGATCATCACCAGCTCAGCCGGTTCGAATGAAGCGATCTGACGGGTCAGTTCGCTGCCGATGGATCCACCCGCACCAGTGATGAGCACACGACGCCCCTGGAACATCTCGCGCAGCATCGAGCGCTCAACCGCCTTTTGCGGGCGGTCCAGAATGTCTTCCGGATTGACTGTACGGATACCGTTGTTTTCGGTGCCCAACTCTTCCAATCCGGTAAGACGGGACACGGTAATGCTGTTAGCTTCTGCCCAGCGGGTCAGCTTGCGAATACCATCGCTTTCAAAATGGGTTACCGGTTCAGTCAACAACAGGCGTTGCGGCAGCTCATCATAGTACTTCAGCCGTTCGATCGCCGCGTCCGCATCCAGCAAAGATCCGATGATCTTTACATCGTGGAAATACAGGCCTTGCGTATTGCGCGCATCATCGATGATGCCGACCGGCTGATACTTGGATTCCGTATTCCGCAGAGAACGGACAAACAAGTCGCAGCTTGCACCTGTACCCACGAGGATCACAGGAATCTTGCCATCGCCATCGGTCGATTGCGATTGCGTCATACGGGTCAGTTCGGTGCTGCGGGCAAGCACGCGCAGTGTTCCGAATGCAGGCACAACAAGCAGGAACTGAATGAAGTAAACCGCGAGAGGAATTTGCGCGGTAGCCTGAACTGCAGACCCCAGCAACGCCAGTGCACCAACGGAAAGGGCCGAAGCGCGAACGATCAGGGTCACATCACGCAGGGATGTTGAACGTGTGTGACGCTTGTAGATGCCGGACATGGGCAAAATCGCCAATGCAATAAGACAGGACATCAGCACCAGTGGCACCAAAACCGATCCAAACTGCGCAGGCAAAGCACCGCCATTGGCCAGAACAACCGCCATCACAACCGAGATCGCGGATGCCGCAACATCACCAATCACAAGCCGGCGATTGGCGCTCAGTTCAGCGAGTTTCTGCTTCAGCTTCGGCCGAACGCCCGCGAACAATTGTTCGGGTTCAACCAAGTTGTCTTTTTCAAGTCCACTTTTGAGCTTAACCAATTCTTGCTCGTACATACTCAGAACTCCGGCGTAAAATTGCCCCAAACCACTCGACTCAATTGAATCGGCCCAAAACCACAGGCCCAATCCTCAAAGCCACACTACTGCACCGACGCAAACCACGCGCCGGCTGCTGATTGTTATCGTCTAAAAGTCCCCCTACGGTTCAGGCACGTTACAATCTGCACCCAGAACCAAGACCCCCTTCTCACTCGTACACACCAAAATACAAAAACAACGCAGCCAAACATGCGGCCTTGTCAATTTACTATGCGTCAACGCTATCACACCAATATGGGGATAAAAAACTATTTTTCATGCTGACGACACCGTTCAGACAAAGAAATGCCTTTTTTCCGAGCCGGTACGCCAGTTTTTCATCAAGAAGCAAGCTTTCCTTCGCGCCCGTATTTTGACTGATTCCAGCAACCTGTGCCGTTAAACACCCCTTTTGTTTCTTTATGCGCAACAGAACATGCCGCCAAAGGCCCCAAGAAATCAGACGATTCGTTGCGCTTTTTCGGCTGCGCAGCCACCCAAGGTTTACAAGTTCCAGGATCTGTGGCCGTACAACGAGGCCATGTTGTAGGCATAAAATTAGCCCATCTCACTGACGCGAGCATCCTTCAGACCGGGGCGTTCAACTTTTCTTGCAACGGTGTCGGGAGCTGATCGATGGACCCATGTATTTGCTCATTTTACAGCACTCATGATGATGGGATCTACCGAACGGGCCAAATTCAAGGACAGAGCGCAACTTGTAACCTAACAGTGCTCACTGTCTTGAATTGAAGCCGGGACTACACGAACCCGGCGGTCAGTTGGATGTAACGATGATAGATCTGATCACTTCGACCGTATCACCGGGCATCAGCCGATCAGCCGCCTGGAACCGTTGCACCTGCCCGTCTTCACCACGGGTCACCGCAAACTCAATCACCGTTTCACTGGCAACGTCGTCATCACTCAGAAAACCGGCTGCGGCCAATTCCCCGTGCAGGCTGGACGCTGTCGCCAATCGGGTTTTTAACGAAGCCAGTTCACTCTCGACCCTGTTCAGTTGAACAAGTGCATCAGAACGGGCATTGTCATCCAGTTCCAATTCGTCCCGTTCAGCCCGGTTCAGTTCCTGCCGCGCTGTCATCAGCGCGATTTCCTGGTCCAATCGCTTGGTTTCGAGATCGTTCAGCATATTCGTCATACTTGTGACGCGGTTCGAAACCGTCAGCCCTTTTTCCTTGAGCGCTGTCAGGTTCTCAAGCTCACGGCTGATGTTCTCAATCTGCGCATTGCGCAACTCAAGCTGGATGGTCAGGCTTGAAATCTGTTCCTTCAGCATGCTCTGCAGATCCCGAATGCGATCACCCAATCCTTCGCGGGCATTCAGCGTTGCAGCCAGAATTTCACCTTCCAATCCTTCGGGGGATTCTGGTGCGCCTTCTCCACTTTCGCTCTGCTCAAGACTGGCCAGATCGGCCAACAGTCTTTTCTTTTCGTCTTCCAGTTCCTCGATCTGGGTCGACAAGAGCCGTATCTCGCCCCCCATTCTGAGAATCTGATAGTCGTTGTTTGACGTGAACTGGATTGGCGGACGAATGGGACCACCCGCCAGAGCAAGCAACTGCTGAGCCGTCATTCCAGCCTGATAGTCATACGCACCCGGAGAGTTCACATCACCCAAAACGTAAACCGGCAGATGACCCACAACCTCAAGCGCGATCTTTGGCGGCTCGATCATACCGATTTGGCGACGCAGCTTTAACTCGAGCGTCTCAGCCAGTTCCGCAGCAGTCTGACCTTCGGCTGCGACCTCTCCGACCAAGGGAATCATCAGGGTTCCGTCGCGCGCGACCGTATATTCGCCGGACAACCCATCCCAACGAAGATATGAGGAAGAGTTCAGATCCCAGCGCATGGCGCGTAGTGAAATTTTATCCTGATGATGCAGACGATAACTCTCTGCCGCCACAACGGTGGCAGATAACACGAGCAGAAGCCCCGCATACAATATCTTGAAACAGCTCAACAAACCCTGTCTCCCAAACTCACTACAACAAACATCACGGCCCGGATTCTAGAATAACGAAGCCGATAAACTCAAATCAAATCCCACACACCGCCCAAGGCATCACACGCAATCGGGCGGCAACTGCTAAACGTATACACACATTCACCCGATGGGCGAACTACCTAAAGGATAGTGGTTGCCAGTGTTTCTGACAAGCGAGCGCTCAAAGTCGATTGGTGCAAAAGCTCTGGTCAGTCAATGTAACTGACGTCCGGGCTATCGCCTCCGAATGCCCCCCGAGGATGATCTGCGCCTGATCAATCTGCATGACGCCGCAAAAGTCGGGGCATGATGCGGAACAAGAATTGCGGTGGTTCCTTTTGGATGGATCACACGACCCTCTCACTCATTATCGCACCTGGCAGGACAATCAGAGATTCACGCAAGAATCGTTGCTGAATTCCACCCGAAATTTTCCGCAAGTTAACGTTTACAAAACCCTTTTCGCCCGAATCTAGATTTGCGCCGCAGAATTCTTGCAAATCAAAATGAACTGGCACAAATTGAACTCATATTCTCCACCTGATCGCGAGGTATGGCCTCTGGGTGGGCGAAGTTTTTTCGACGAACGACGCAAACGTTCGTAGTTGTTGTGTTTATAGTGAGTCGCGGGATTCCGCGATTTGGGTTGGATTAAGTTGTGAACAGGTTTCTTGAAATCCTGATATGCCTGACATTGGGCGTGCTGACATTGCCCTTTTTTCTGATTGGCTGCGTCATCGTATTTTTCTCGGTGGGCACACCGCTGATGTTCTCTCAGATCAGATCAGGCCAGAGCGGCCATGATTTTCAGCTGTTCAAGCTGCGTAGCATGAAAGAGACCCGCGATCCCGAAGGGAAGCTCCTGCCAGACTCAGCGCGACAAACCCGGGCGACTGCTATCATCAGGCGCTTGCGGATCGATGAACTGCCCCAACTGGTTTTGGTACTTCAGAACAAGATGGCGTTGGTTGGGCCCCGCCCATTGCTGCCGGCGACGATCAAAGATTTCGGGTCTGCAGGACAATACCGCTGTTCTGTACGGCCGGGGCTGACAGGATGGGCACAGGTCAGTGGTAACACCAATCTCAGCGACTCCGAGAAACTTCAGCTTGATCTTTGGTACGTCGCCCACCGCTCACTGGGTCTGGATTTGCGCATTCTGGGCGAAACGCTCGGGGTCGCAGTGCGCGGAGAGCGTCGTCGCACCGACCGGATCGCGACGGCAAACGAATGGTTAAAGGACCATAAATTCAAGAATTTCAATCTGCAGGAGATACCCGCGTGAAGATCGTATTTGTAGGTGCAGTTGAATCTTCCCTCGGGGCTCTGGTTTCGATCTGTGCCGCAGGTCACGTACCGAGTCTTGTGGTGACGATCCCTCCACACCTGGGCTCGCGGCACTCTGACTATGTCGATCTGTCCCCGGTTGCGCGCAAATACAATGTGCCGGTGCTGTTTACCGAGAAGACGAACTCAACCGAAACCATAGACCAGATTGCCAGCTTTGAACCTGACCTGATCCTGGTCATAGGTTGGTCTCAGATTTGCGGCCCTGAATTCCGTGCAATACCGCGTCTGGGATGTATCGGATTTCATCCTTCGGCCCTTCCGCGGCTGCGCGGGCGCGGTGTCATTCCATGGTCCATCCTGATGCAGGAAAGCAGCGTGGGGTCTTCGCTGTTCTGGCTGGGTGAAGGGGCCGATGATGGACCTATTGCGGCGCAGGCACGATATGCAGTCGACCCTGAAACCGTGACTGCGCGTGAACTTTACGACCGCGCCTTGCGGGCAGTGTCTGGCCTGTTGCCACCGCTCCTCACGCAGATCGCCGACGGAGATATACCAGCAGAACCTCAAACGACAGCAGGTGTCAGCCTCTGTGCCAGGCGCCGGCCCGAGGATGGGTTGATCGATTGGTCACGCTCCGCCCAGGAAATTCACCGCCTGATCCGCGCCTCGGGGCCACCCTACCCCGGCGCATATTCATTTGGGTCTGACGGTCAGTGCATCGTGATGACAGCCGCAAAATACACCGAACCCGACGGATATTACATTGGCCTGCCCGGCCAGATTCAGGCAATCGACGATCAGGCCTTCACCGTGGCCTGCGGCGACGGCCGCTGTCTTGATATTCTGGAGTGGTCCGGAGCCGAAAAGCCACCCGCATTGCATTCAAAATTAAGGAACGCCTGATGATCGCCACTGACTTGTTCAACGCAGGTAAAGGACCGGTCCTTGTTGTCGCCCCTCATCCCGATGATGAGGTCCTTGGCGTTGGTGGTACTATTGCGCGCCTTGCGGATGCCGGGCGCGATGTCCACGTTGTGGTGGTGACGCGAGGAGGCCCACCCAAGTTTCCGCTCGAACAGGTCCAGCGCATCGCAGCCGAGGCTAAACAGGCCCATGATCTGCTGGGTGTCAAACAGACCCATTGGCTGGAGTTTCCAGCCGCCGAGCTGCCGGAACTGCCACATTCGGCCCTGAATGCCAGCCTCGGGAAATTGGTGAGCGAGCTGGGCCCTGAGCTGATCTTTGCTCCGCATCCTGGCGACATCCACATGGACCATCAGCTTAGCTTTCTGTCGACACTGGTGGCCAGTCGGCCGCATCAAACAGATTATCCCGCCACAATTGCAGCCTACGAGACGTTGTCTGAAACAAACTGGAACGCGCCCTATCTGACGACGCCCTTCGTTCCGAACGTTTTTGTCGATATATCCGAAACCATCGACCGCAAAATTGACGCCTTTGCGCTGTTTGCAAGTCAGGTCAAACCCGCCCCGCATGAACGATCCGTCGAAAGCCTGCGCGCCCTTGCGACGTTGCGTGGAGCGACCGTGCACCGGCCCGCTGCCGAAGGTTTTGTTCTGGTCCGGTCGGTCATTTAGCAGGAGAAACGCAATGCAGAAATGGCCCGTATACGATCAGGAACAAATCGACGCCGTTGCGCAGGTGCTCGCCTCCGGCAAGGTCAACGCTTGGACAGGCCCTGATGTTCGCGCATTTGAGGATGAATATTGCACCTATACCGGGGCCAATCATGCAATCGCCATCGCCAATGGTACATTGACGCTGGACGCAGCTTTGCACGGTTTGAATCTGCAGCCGGGTGATGAGGTCATAGTCACTCCGCGGAGTTTCATCGCCTCAGCCAGTTCGGTCATGCTGTATGGCGCCGTTCCGATCTTTGCCGATGTCGATCCTGACACGCAGAACATCACACCGGAAACCATCGCCCCACTGATCACAAACCGGACAAAAGGGATCATTCCTGTCCATCTGGCCGGTTGGCCATGCGACATGCGGGGCATCATGGATCTGGCGCGAGCTCATGATCTCTGGGTCATCGAAGATTGCGCTCAGGCGCATGGGGCGATGATTGGCGAGACGCATGTTGGTACGATTGGTACCATCGGCTCATTCTCTTTTTGTCAGGACAAGATCATCACCACCGGCGGTGAGGGTGGATTGCTTGTGACCAATGATCACGACCTGTGGTCGAGGATCTGGAGCTACAAGGATCACGGCAAGGGCTATGACACCGTCTTCAATACCCCTGCCCCACCGGGATTTCGCTGGCTGCATGATTCCGGGCCGGGAACCAATCTGCGCCTGAACGGCATGGCAGCCGCCCTTGGACGCATCCAGTTACAGCGTTTGAACGACTGGCGGGCACATCGAACGGCAAACGCCAATTTGCTGCACGATGCGATGAGCACATGCCCCGCGTTTCGTGTGCCGATGCCATCAACAGACATCACACATGCCTATTACCGGTTCTACGCCTTCGTCAGGCCCGAAGCATTGGCGACCGGGTGGGACCGTGACCGGATCATCGCCGAGATCACAGCAGCCGGTTTCCCCGCATTCTCAGGCAGTTGTTCCGAGATATATCTTGAACAGACCTTCCAAAAACACGGCATCGGACCAGAAAAGCCGCTGCCAGTTGCGCGCGAGCTTGGCGAAACCAGCCTCGCCTTCCTTGTCGACCCGGCACGATCCCAAGACGAGGTTTCACGCATGTGCGAAGTGATCGTGGATGTGGGCAACCGTGCCCTCGCCCCGCAATTGGCAGGACAATAGAGGCGTCGATGAAACCAGTCTTAATATATCCTGCGGTGACAATTCGATGCCATCTGTATCGGATGGTGGAGGTGTTGGAATGATCCTGCATGTCACCACGGATTTCTCGGGTCAGGGCGGTGCGCAGGCGATGCTCGCACGTTTGCTCTCGAAATCCCGGGAAAAAGCGGTTGTTGTAGCATTGACCGAAGTGTCGGATCGTTGTCGAAACATGGCAAACAATGACCGGGTCGAATATGTCTCGCTTCGCGCGCAATCACCGCTCGCGCTGCCCCGTGCGATCTGGAAAATCCGGCAGTTGATTCAGAAACATAAGCCCGATGTCGTTTTGTGCTGGATGTATCACGCAATGGTCGTGGGTCTGATAGCGGACAAATTGAGTTCCGCGCACCCTCCGGTCGTCTGGACAATCCGTCAGGCACTGGATGACCCCGATGCTTTCACCCGCAGCACACGAATTGCGGTAAACCTGTCCAAAACACTGTCCCGTTTCACAGACGGTATCATCTACAACTCGACCCGGGCGCTGGAACAACACGAGAAGTACGGGTTCGCAGATACGCATTCCTCGGTCATTCCGAACGGGTTTATTCTGCCCAAATCGGCTCAGGACCGCTCCGGTCCTGTTCGAACATTGGGTGTTGCTGCACGCTTTCACCCGCAAAAGGACTTTGGCACATTCTTTCGTGCTTTCGCTGACGCCCGTCGCAAGGTTCCCGATCTGAAGGCAAGACTTGCCGGAGATGGGGTCACATCAGACAATCCCGAGATTCGTGAGATGCTCTCTACCAACGATCTGCCATCGGACAGTGTGGCGTTATGTGGCGATCTGAGCGACATGACGGATTTCTACAACAGCATCGACGCTCTGGTTCTGTCGTCCAGAACCGAAGGGTTCCCGAACGTTATCGCCGAGGCAATGAGCTTTGGTCGCCCGGTCGTCACGACGGATGTCGGGGATTCGGCGCTGATCGTTGGCGACAATGGCTACGTCGTCCCGATGCGCGACCCAGATGCGATGGCCGAAGCGATGGTACAGACCGCGAACTGGCCTGCGGAAACCTATCAGTCGAAAAGCAGGGAAGCGCAGGATCGCATCGCACGCAGATACTCGCTGACGGCTATTGCGGATGCATATGACTGCGCGCTGGCCAAGGCGATCTCAAGACGCGGGCACCCGGTTGTCCTGAAAGCCGAGTAAGGAAAGCGGATATGTGTGGCATTGCTGGATATCTTGCGTTTCAAGGCTTTGAGCCGGACAGCGCCAGACGCACGCTCAAAGCCATGTGCGACAGCATTCAGCATCGCGGACCGGATGCCGAAGGCCTGTTTGTTGATGGGGGTTCTGGTGTCGCTTTGGGCCACCGTCGGCTTTCGATCGTGGACTTGTCGGAAACTGGCGCCCAGCCAATGGATTCACCAAGTGGTCGCTTTACGATCGTGTATAACGGCGAGATTTACGGGTTTCTTGAGTTGCGCCAGCAGTTGATGGATCTCGGGGTATCTCTGCGGGGAACATCGGATACCGAAGTTTTGCTCGCCGCGATGGATTTGTGGGGTGTACATAAGGCACTAGAGCTTTCGCACGGCATGTTTGCCTTTGCTGTTTATGACCGCAAACAGAACCGCGTGGTTTTTGCTCGTGACCGGCTTGGGAAAAAGCCGCTCTACATTGGCCTCAAATCTAGCAAGCTACTGTTCGGATCCGAACTTAAAGCGTTGCGCGCGCATCCCGAGTTCGGCGCACCTGCCGCCTGCCCGCGCGCGCAGGCGCAATATGTCCGCTATGGTTTTGTTCCTGCGCCTCTGTCGATTTACCGTGATGTCATCAAGTTGCCCGCCGGAACCTTGGTCGAGGTGCAATTGGATGCGCCACCTACCTCAGCGGACGCTTTGTCCGAGCGTATCGAGAGTTTTTGGGATCTTCGTCAATGTGCTGCCGAAGGTCTGGCAGAGCCCTACGAAAACGAAGATCATGCGCTAAAGGCAATCGAGGCCGAGCTTGGCCGCGCAGTGCAAGACCGCATGGTCGCCGATGTCCCGGTCGGTACGTTCCTGTCGGGGGGCATAGATTCCACACTGATCACTGCAATCATGCAGGAGCAAGCCCCGTCCAAGGTCACAAGCTTCACCGTCCGCTTTGAAGACAAGGATCTTAACGAAGCGGATCACGCCGCGGCGATAGCCTCATATCTGGGCACCAATCACCACGAGGTGACAGCCACTCCCCGCATGGCATTTGATCTGCTCGACAGTTTGCCAGCGGTCTATGATGAACCTTTTGCCGATCCATCAGCGATCCCGACCTTACTGGTTTCACAGCTTGCGCAGCGGCAACTCAAGGTCGTTCTGTCGGGCGACGGTGGCGACGAGTCATTTGGCGGTTACGAACGCTATGCCCGTATGTTGGCGATGCAGAAGCTGGCGCAAAAACTGCCCCGACCCGCCGCAGCGGCCATTGCCTCGGCACCGGGAGGCGTCAGCAAGGCGATTATGTCCGTGCTGCGCCCCGCCCTGCCCGGCTCCATGCGAGAGCAGATGACACCTGACCGCCTGTCAAAGGTGGCTGACATCGTTCGTCATCCGGATCTGCGCAGCAGATACAACTCGATGTTTAGTCTTTGGGAACCTTCTGCCGCTCTGCGTGCCCAAGTGAATGACACGGGCGTATACCGGGCCCGTGATCTTCCGGATGGGCTGAGCGATACAGACACCATGATGATGCTGGATTCCGGTATCTACCTGCCCGAAGGTATACTGGTGAAAGTTGATCGGGCCTCCATGTCTGTTGGCCTTGAGGTGCGGGCACCGCTGTTGGATGACCGCGTTGTCGCCGCCGCCTGGCGGTCGCCCAACACACTTCGATATAATGGAAAGGTGGGCAAAGTCGCGTTGCGCCAACTTGTCGACAAACGCATTCCCAAGAGCCTTTACGACAGGCCCAAACAGGGATTTGGTGTTCCTATGAACGAATGGCTGCGCGGACCGTTGAAGGAAGTTGCCCAAAGCGTTTTTTCAGGTGACAGCACGGTTTGCGAGATCTTCGATCCGGCGCTTCTGCAAAGGCGCTGGCGTGAACATCTTGATGGTAGCCGGAACTGGGGGCCACATCTGTGGTTCGTTCTGGCTTACAGTTTCTGGCACCGGAGATGGATGCAATGATCCGGCTCAAATCATCCGAAGTGCGACGTCTGCCTGCTACCGCATGTGCCGGACATCCGGTCAAACCAACATTCGTTGCCACAAAGAAGCTGGACCCCTGCGGTTTCGACAACGTAGCCCGTAATTTGTTTGCGTGGTGACGCAAAGGTCAGAGGTAAGTTCAAAGTGCTCAAGAATTTCCTTTTAATCGCTATCAGTTGCCTGATCACATTGGCCTGTGTCGAGGTTCTTCTGCGCGTATTCGATCCTTTGAACCTGGAACCTCATTCGAGTCCAAAGATTGCAAATGTCACACTACAACATCAGGGCGTCCATTTCTGCGAGGGGGGCCCCGACCGGCTGCGTCGGCATGACACTGTCTATTCACGCGAAAACCCGCTGCAATCGTATTTCGAGTTTCGCAACGATATCGTTTCGTATCACAAATATAATGAAAATGGCTTCCGGGGAACGACCGAGCCAGAGGGCGACAAAGGGCGCATACTGGTTCTGGGCGACTCCTTCATTCGTGGCACATTGTCCGATGAAACAGAAACCATACCAGCACTCCTGACGCGCTGGTCTGAGGACGCGCATTACATCAACCTGGGCACGGGCGGCCATGGCACTTTGCAACATGATCTGACCT
Organism: Roseibium sp. RKSG952; assembly: GCF_009711355.1. Lineage (NCBI taxonomy): Bacteria > Pseudomonadati > Pseudomonadota > Alphaproteobacteria > Hyphomicrobiales > Stappiaceae > Roseibium > Roseibium sp. RKSG952. The sequence continues at coordinate 81,761 of NZ_SMMF01000950.1, forward strand.
ATCGTGAATTTAAGGATGTGTTCCCGCACGACACCGTGCTGATGTTCGTCTTCAACAGCAATGATCTGACCGACAACGTCACGTTCAGAAAATGGCAGGAAAACCCGACCCCCTTCGGTCAGAAACAAACTGTCAGCCAGCAACTCAAGACCAAGATCGCGACTTTCCATGTCGGCAAGCTGGTCATACGTTTGAAATCCATGCTGACCAACCGCGACCTCTATCCGTCTGAACCAACAGAGGATGAGACAAACCTGTTCCTGGAATCTCTGCATACGCTCAATCAGGCCGTGACCGACAAGGGCGCCCGACTGGTTGTGGTTTCCCTGCCCAGCGTTTCGGAGTTCGTGGATGAAGGCTATGTAACATTCCGCTCCGATCCAGTTGGCTACAGCGATGCGGTTCGAGCCCTGATTGAGCAATCTGCTGGCGACGAAGGCTTCATCTGGCTTGACCTGAAACCCGGACTGGAAGCCATGGCAGATCAGCTGCAGGTTCCGACCGTTGACCTGTTCGGCAGCCCGGATCATCACCTGCAGGAAGTCGGGAACTATGCGGTCGCCTCAGCGGTTGCAAAGTTCCTCGAGGAAAATGGCATCGATGCGTTTGAGATCGAAGACAGCTTTGTCAATCGCATGCAACACGCGCCCGATGCGGTGAGTTGCCCCTGAGCCTTGTCAGGCTGCAGGAGGCATGACTTGCTGTTCCAGTGTCATCGCCAACCCGGTTGGCAGTGATATCAGTGGCCCGTAGCCAAACGCATTCGCTGCTGCAGAATTGTCCAGAGCAAAGCGCGTGAAGGGTGGTTCATGATCCGGATGGATCGACAAATCCACCGGATCCGCTGGTCCAAAAGCCGCGATCACCTGACCAAGTTCCGCAAGTCGAACTGGCCCGGACCCTGCGATGTTGAAAACCCCTGTTGCGCCCGTTTCAGCTGCCATCAATGCCGCCCGGCTCAGATCATGGGCATGAACGAAATCTATCCTGTTCTCGGGGCCGCTGACCTCGATCTCGTGCCCGGCCCTTGCCGACTGCAACATCCGGATCAGAAACTTGTCTTCGGGCAACCCAAATCCATAAAGTGATGACGGGCGCAAGATGGTGGCCTTCAATCCATCTGTTTCAGCACACTCGGCGATTACGCTTTCAGCCATCCGTTTGGAAGCGGCGTATGATCCACCAATCGGACCTGGGCCTGTTGCAGCATCTTCGCGAATGACCGCTGAGTGCGGGTCCCGGTAAACCGAACCGCTTGAGATAAATATCAGATGTACATTCCGTCCTGCCGCCCATTGAGCCAGGTTCAGAACTGCCCTGACATTTATGTCGTAAAGGTCGCGCAAAGACGACGAGGCATCTGATTCAACACCGGTCGGTATTTTGGCCGCGCAATGGATGAAAATATCTGCCCCTTCGGTGATTGCGTCAAAGCGGGCGGTATCATTCCATTCGCTCAAATTCCATTTTTGACGGTCAATCGAAACAAACGGCACCCCGCGATCCGCGAGCAAAGCGCAGAGATGCCGACCCAACAGACCGGTTGCACCTGTCATTGCAACCTTCATGACCTGCGACCATAGAGGCTGAATTGCGTGCCGGGATCCGGGATCAACTGACCAGTATTTTCCAACTGGTTCAGCGCTGCAGTGGGCAACACCAGCTCGCTCCAATATCTCAAAACTGCGCTGTCCCAAGCAATCTCAGGCGAATAGGGTATCCCCTGATCGTGCTTGATGTAAAACTCGACCGGATTGAAACCGAGCTGAGAACAGAATGGTGTTGTGCCCGAGAAACGCGCGTTGATTTCAAAGACCTTCGGGACACCGTCGTGATCCAATCGCAATTGAAAATTGCACGCCCCTTCAACACTCAGTTTTTCGGCAATCGCTGTCACATAGGCCTCGACCTCGGCATTTTGTTCGGGAAATGCGCGATAGGTATCGCCGGACCGCAATATGCGCCGCAGCGCCAGAACGGGTGAAAGCTTGCCGTTGACCCCAACGATGGTGCAGGTGAATTCTCGGGTATCGTCACCGATCAGTTCCTGCACGATGATTTGTGAATGATCCCCGGGATAGGCGGCAAGCTCTTCTTGGCTGTTTGCGCGCTCAACACCAATGGATCGAAACCCAACGGCGGGTTTCGCGATGACCGGGAAAGGCAGATCGTCGATTTTCAGCGCCTCGACCAAGGGCCAGGTCTTTGGATAAGGCAACCCGTTTTCTTTTAGAAACGCCGAAGTCAGCGCCTTATCATCAGCGATCTGAACCGCATTCAACGGATTGACCACAACCCGCGTCCCAAAGCGTTGCGCGATCTCCTCGCGTTTTTCCGCACACAAAGCCAGTTCGATATCAGTGCCCGGGATGTAGTAGTCGACGCTTTCTGCTTCGAATATGCGCGCCAGAGATTCCAGGTATCGCGGCGACCGGCAACCCTCGACCAGAAATACCTTGTCGCAGGCGTAGAGACCTGCCGATTGCGCCGCCATATCAGCGCCAAGGATACGGATCGGAAGGTCTGTAATAAGCCGCAGCGATTTGATGATCCCCTGACCGACACCACCGCCTGCGCCTGTAACCAATACCGTGATCAATTCACTTCTCCATAAACGAAACAAGTTTGTCTTTGGTGGCCTTGCTCAGGTCCGTCGCAGCAATCTCACGACAGAACTTTGCCCGATCAAAGTCGATGTTTGGAAGGCTCACTTTCACTTCAGACCCATCAAGCTGGATTGTGAGATAAGTAAAACCCGTTCCTCTTGGTTGTCCGACTGTACCCGGGTTCAGCAATAGAACTTCGCCCGCGGCCGGCTTCAGCCAGACATCGGTTTCAACATTCTCGGCCCGGCCATCTGCATCGACAATCACAGCAAAGGAACGATGAGAATGGCCAAAGACCCCAATACTGAACCCATTGTCGCGTAAGTTCTGCGCAGCAGGAGTCCACTGCTCAGGTTTCGACACATAAGACCAGTCGCCATATTCATACGGGTTGGCATGGGAAAACAGGATCGGGCCAAATTCATATCGTGTGCACCACGGATAGCGTTCCCATAGCGGCGGCAGATCAGCGACCTTGGCATGTGTCCAATGGACAGATTCCAGCACGAAATCCGGGATATTATCGTAAAATGCTGAATTGCCGCGATCCAGGTCGAAATAGAACTGATCATGATTGCCACAGATAAAAACACAATTCTGTTCGGATTTCAGCTTATCGACAGCATCCAGTACCTCTCGTGGCTGAACCCCATAGGTCAACAAATCTCCAAGCACGACCACAAGTTCAGGATTGATCGACTTCACTTGCGCAATCGCTGCAACCAGTGCATCTGCGTTCCCGTGAATGTCGGACAGAACGGCGATCGTCTGAATACTCATGAACTTCTTCTGCCTGCACTCTTGCGGTTGGATTCTTGTGGTCGTTCCATAGGCATTCAACCTGTTTGGATCGTACAAGGAAATCTGACCGGCACAAACTGATCCTGTCCCTGCTAAAGTCAGTGAAACCCAGAAATCAATTGAGCAATCCCCGCTGACGCAAGGATTGCACAATGGTTTCGGCGGCTACGGTCGCGCCTTTTTCATTAAAATGGGCATCTGCGGCATACATCAAGCGGGGTTCGTCAGCGGCTTCGAACACCTCAGTCAGATCGATCATCTGAAGGTCAGCCTGGGTCGCTGCGTCCCGAACCATGTTGCGCAAGGGATCGTGTACAAAATCCTGTGGCAACATGCCCACAAAGCGACTGATCGTAGGAATGTAGACGACCACCAGCTCTCCACCCCATTGTTCTACCATCTCAGCCGCCCGTTTCAGGACCTGACCATAAACCGGGTTCGGTTCAGCGGCTTTGGGATAATGAAGTCCCAACACTTCGGTCGTTTTTTGCAGGGCGAAGAAGTTCCGGAATACGCGCTGCTTTCGAAGATAGTCCCGCCAGGACAGGGTGGTTCCATCCCACCATTGATCCATGTGCTGTCTGGCTGCCTCGATCTGCGCCTCAGAGTGCGCGATGACCCCAAAATCCGTTCCAGACTCTAGCGCAGGCGCTAGCCAGGGCATCTCTTCTTCGCGCTGCAGGTTCTTCCAATCATTGCCTGCGAAGAAGGCCATGACCGTCACATCCGGCTTGAAATAAGGCCCATACCGGCCAAGCACTGCCAACTCGAACAATGGCCCGGCGCCCCGGTGGCCTGTATTCATCAATTGCGGGATATCCTTGCGTAATTGACTCGCCAGATCGTGCCCATCTTCAAGGCAGAACCCTTCGGCAAACGAGTCACCCAACAACATGACATCGATGCCTCCGTCGTGCACAGTATCGGGGTTTCGAAACCCGTACCGGTCAGGCTGGTATGAAACCGGCTGGCCATTCAGTGAACATAGAAAGATGTCGCCTTCGGTCAAAGGTGAGAGCATGGCGGCATCAAGCGTTTGAATGTCTTTTTCATTGTTCAAACGTTTGATTGTATAGGCTGGCGGTATGTTTTGCCGGAATTGCCCTGTCTCGGTCGTCTTGCTTACGACGCCGAACATTCCAAGACGCGCGGGCAGAGACTTGACTGTCAGATAGGCCTCAAACGCGAACAATGTCGCAAACAGCGAGCTTGCGCAGATACCGACAACAAGCCTAGTATCGCCTTTGACCCGCAGGGCAACAAACAAAAGGCACAAAGCCATAAATCCCGGGACCAACACATAACGGGTAATACGCGCGATGCCCGACGCGTACTCGGCAGAGTTCAAAACTGCATAGATGACAATCGCAATCAGATAGAGTGCCGGGAGCAGGCACAAAACAGCAGCGAAGCGCCCACCTTTCTCACCGTTTCCCATTTAGCCTCAACCCTTCGGTTTCATGCGAATTGTCCCCACTTGAGCTCGACCATCCATTGATCACTGCTATCGCGATCTCGAATCGTCGGCACGAAGTCCGATACCAATTGGGGCTGGTTGCGCACCGCAGGCCTGCCTGTCGAAGCAGCAGGATACGACCCCCTTCACCAGATATGAGGGGAAGCAAAGTATTACAAAAGTGCTTTGCTAGACCCGCTACTCGGGCATAAAAGGAAGGGCCATCTAAGACAGGCTGGAATACAGCGTGTCTCATAAGGCGCGTATCCGATTCCAAACGCAAATTGGAACAATGTATGCTCATAGGCTAAAACACAAAATCACTAATACCAAACACAGATCGTGTTAACACAACGATCCACTATTGCAATTGAGCTTAGGGAACCCTCGCGGGGAAGTCAGGGGGAATTTAACTCTGCGATCCCCACACGACCAATTTGTTTGCAGAAAATTGCACTCTGGTCGTTGAGTAAATCGTGTCTATGCATGCGGAGTGCATGAAATAGGGGGTCGGCTGTTTGAGCCGACCCCCCTATGTTTTTAGCCGATAATTGCGTTCAGCGTCGCGCTGGGGCGCATCACGGCTGCAGCCTTTGCCGGATCGGTATGATAGTAGCCACCAAGATCCGCTTTCGCACCCTGAGCAGCAGCCAGTTCGGACAGAATCTGCTCTTCTTTATCAGCCAGCTCTTTTGCAACCGGCCCAAACTCAGCGGCCAGTTCGGCATCTTCGGTTTGCGCAGCCAAAGCCTCGGCCCAGTAGCGCGCGAACCAATAGTGGCTGTCGCGGTTGTCAGGCTGGCCAACCTTGCGGCTTGGCGATTTGTTGTTGTCCAGAATGCCTTGCGTCGCGGCTTCGGCTGCAGCACCCAGAACGCCCGCCTTGGCGTTGCCCTTGCTGTCAGCGAGGAAGTTCAGCGATTCACCCAACGCACAGAACTCGCCCATCGAGTCCCAACGCAGGTGGTTCTCTTCCATCAACTGCTGCACGTGCTTGGGCGCCGAACCACCCGCGCCGGTTTCGAACAACCCACCACCGTTCATCAGCTTGACGATGGACAGCATCTTGGCCGAGGTGCCGAGTTCAAGGATCGGGAACAGATCGGTCAGGTAATCACGCAGCACGTTACCGGTGATGGCGATGCTGTCCTTACCTGCCGTGATGGTCTCCAGTGACTGGCGGGTTGCTTCACGCGGGGCCATGATCAGAAATTTGTCGGCAACGCCAGCTGCCTCAAGGGCCGGTTTGACGTATTTGATCAGTTCAGCGTCATGGGCGCGGTTTGCGTCCAGCCAAAAGATTGCTTCGGAACCGGTCAAGCGCTGACGATCCATCGCCAGCTGAATCCAGTTCTCGATCGGAGCTTTCTTCACAGTGCAGGCACGCCAGATGTCACCCTTTTCAACCTCGTGCGAATGCAACGTCTCACCATTGGCCAAAACGATACGGATCGTGCCATCGGCGGGTGCCTGGAAGGTTGTCGGGTGCGAGCCGTATTCTTCCGCCTTCTGCGCCATCAGGCCCACGTTGGCCACGGCACCGGCGGTGGCCGGGTTCAACGCGCCGTTGGCTTTGAAGAAGTTGATGGTCTCGTCATAGACGGGAGCATAGCAGCGGTCAGGAATCACACAGTTGGTGTCTCCCTTGGCGCCGGTCTCGTCCCAGCCTTTGCCACCTGCGCGGATCACCGCGGGCATCGAGGCGTCGATGATCACGTCCGACGGAACATGCAGGTTGGTGATGCCCTTGTCGCTATCGACCATGTACATGGAAGGACGGTCCGCCTTGATCGCGTCGATCGCGGCCATGATGTCGGCATTGTCTTTTACGCGATCCAACAGATCACCAAGACCCGAGTTCGGGTTCACACCCAATGCGTCCAGTTCCGCGCCAAACTTCTCAAACACTGGCGCCAGCCAAGCTTTGACTGCATAGCCGAAGATGATCGGGTCCGAGACCTTCATCATCGTCGCTTTCATGTGCAGCGAGAACATGGTGCCGTCTTTTTTGGTGTCTTCAATGGCGTCCGCCAGGAACGAGGACAGCGCTTTGACCGACATGAAGGTCGCGTCGGCAACAGTGCCTTCGGCCAGCGGCCATGCGTCTTTCAGAACGGTCACGCTGCCGTCCTTGCCGACGAATTCGATCTTGGCATCGCCCGCCTGAGCAGCCGTGATGGTGGCCGATTTCTCATTGGCATAGAAATCGTTACCGGACATCGACGAAACCTTGGTTTTGCTGTCCGACACCCATTCACCCATCGAGTGCGGGTTCTTCTGAGCGTAGTTCTTGACCGCACGGGCCGCGCGACGATCCGAGTTGCCCTCACGCAGAACCGGGTTCACTGCCGAGCCTTTGATGGCGTCATAGCGTGCGCGGATCGCCTTTTCCTCGTCAGTCGAAGGCTCTTCGGGGTAGTTCGGAATATTGTAGCCCTGCGATTGCAGCTCTTCGATGGCTGCAACCAGCTGCGGGACCGACGCCGAGATGTTCGGCAGCTTGATCACATTGGCATCCGGCGTCTTCACCAGCTCACCCAGAGCAGCCAGATCATCGGTGATGCGCTGATCTTCGGTCAGGTTTTCCGGGAAGGTCGCCAGAATGCGCCCGGCCAGCGAAATATCCTTGGTGCCGACACTCACGCCAGCGGCCGAAGCGAACTTGCGAATGATGGGCAGGAACGATGCGCTGGCCAGCTCCGGCGCTTCGTCTACAATGGTATACAATATATCGAAGTTCGATTTTTCTGCCATATTCCCTTACCTTTTTTAAGCCTTTCAGGGGCGTGCGATCCGAGAGTTGTGCCACAAGGAGCGTGGCGCGGGAGGAGCGGCTCAATCATACCGCTCCGTCGGTGACTCTGATTTGACAGGGCCTCCATTAAATCAGGATCGACCTGGGATCAATCGCAGTATCGCGCGCATATTGACACGGTTGGGAGATTATAGGCCCTCTTGCTTTTCAAATGTCTTGGCGACGCAATTTAGCCATCCTGCCATGGAAGCCATGAAAGCTTGAGATCATCATGATCAAAATATTGATCGATGAGTTGGTCGATCCTTGAATTTCGATCCGGAGATTTATCGATATTTGGGGTCAATCCGGAATTTTCCAGAGCGTTGATCATACCTTGCTCAGCATCTCGATTAGTTTCCTCAAAATAACTGCGGAACGCCTCGCGAGCCAAATCACGCCTTCCAAAAGTCTCGTACAAGATTGGGCGGTAAGCTAACACATATTCTTGTTCCCAGCTTGGGTTCGAGAACGTGCGTCGAATCCGATTTAGCCAAGATAGCTCTGCGGTTACTTGGTCGGCGCACCATTTGATATATTGATCCGCATACAGGATACCCTTTTGCTCATCTCCGATAGTAAGATGAATTGCCACAGGAGACAGTAATTCGAAATAGACATCAGGCTGCAGCTCCGCTCTTGTCTTTTCAGCTTTCAATGCAGATTCAGCATCGCCCGAATAAAGTATGTGCAGCATAATCAACTGATCATACACCCATGCTTGCTCTGGCCATCGCTCAGCGGCTTTGGATACGAGATCAAAAGCCAACTCATGGTTTCCGCTGTCGATGTGATTTGAGGCTATCTTCTCCGCTACCTCACTAATATTCGGATAGTCAGCATGTAAGCGCTCGTAAATTGCGAGAGCGGCCTCGCGCTTTCCGGTATCTTCGAGAAACTTCGCCTTTTTCCAGGTTACGTAAGCCTCTTCAGGAAACGCCTTTGATACACGATCAAAGTCATCCAACGCCGCGTCAAGATCCCCGCTCGCGTGCTTTATCTCCGCTCGCATGACCCAAGTCTGGTAGTTCTCTGGTTGCAGCTCCATTGCATGATTCACATCAGCAAGCGCACGTTCATAGTGGCCGTTGTAGCTATGAGCCCAGGCCCGTCTGGTCAGAAAGAGATGCCGGTATACGGGCGCAGTATCGTCCTGTTCGATCAACGTCGTACACGCAGCAATGCGTTCGGACCGGGTTGCCTTGCCATTGATACATGTTGCCGCCAGATCATCAGGCCTCGGGTTCCCACCAAACCAAATAATTCCAGCGGCGAGAATGGTGGTCAAAGCGGCAAGGCGTATGCGCATTCAAGCTCCAGTACAGAGTGTTTACTCGCCTTTAGATGGTATTTTTCACAACAATTACAAGCGTATTTGCTTTATAACCATTTGAAAAATAGCCTCTCTTCATATCACCCTTAATGTGCAAACAACTAATACCGGGGCGGCGCCAACCCCGCCTGAAACCAGCTGACCAGCGAAACGATAGAATAGACGGGCAAGCCCGTTGCTGCCTGAATGTCGGCTGCATATGGACACATATTGGTGCATTCCAGAACCAGCGCCCCAAGCTCGGGATGCGCCTCTTTCATGGCCATCGCTGCCTCAACATTATCGACCCGCGCCTTTTCAACATCCAATGTCAATTCATTGTCGAGGATGGCTCGGGTAAACTCCTGCCCGCCTTCAGTCGTGCCGATAGGCGTGCCATCAGGAACCCGCGCCCGGGTCAGGTGGTCCTGCGTCAGGGTCGATGCCGAAATGGTCAGAACACCGGCACGCTTGCCCACCGGTAGGAAGCGATTAACCATCTCAACCTGCATCAGGGAAGAGGTTACGACCGGAACCGGAACCGCCCTGGCCAATTCATCCTGAAACAAAGACAGAAACCCGCAATTGGTGGTGATGCCATCCACCCCGTCACGCACAAGATCGCGGGCAGCATCTATAAAGGCGTCCAGCATACCCTCAGCCTTGTGTCGCACCACCAGATCGGGCGAGGCATCGCGGACGATGCGATAATGCACCGGAAAGGGCCAGGTCAGGGCGTTACCCATGTCGCCGGGGATGCGCGGGAAACGGGCGTCCAACATCAGGATGCCGACCGAAGCCCCGTAAACAGATTTTCCGCCCTTAGCGATCATACCTTATCCCTCGCCTATGATACGTGCCGAAATGTCGTCCGAGCCTTCCATGTAGATGTTGGAAATCCCGTGACGCACAGCATCCTGAACCTGATCCATCCGCTTGACGATATGTCGACCCAACGCCGCCGCCGCTACATTTGCATCGCGGTCCAGCAACGCCTGCATGACCCGTTTGTGTTCCTCTTTCGACCGTTGAACCCGGTCGAGGCTCATGGATATCCAGCGGATGTAGCGGATACGCTCATTGATCCGGCGCAGGGTCTCCAAAAGCTCGGCATTCCCCGAAAGTTTGGCGATCCCAAGATGAAATGCTTCGTCCCTGCTGACAGCTTCTTCAACAGTCAGGCCGGTGATATCGATCCCGGTTTCATAAAGCTCATTGCTCAGGGAGCGGAGTTCTTCGTCGGACGCTTTTTCACAGGCTGATCGGGCTGCTGCGACTTCGATGATCTGCCGTAGTTCGAAAAGATCGTAAACGCTTTGCGCATCCAGAGGCCGGCAAAAGAACCCCTGCCCCGGCCGAAAATCGAACATCCGCTCAGCGACCAGCCGGTTCAACGCCTCGCGCAAAGGTGTCCGGCTGACACCCAGCTCTTTTGACAGCGCAACCTCGTTAAGCCGATCGCCGGGCCGCAGGCGAAACGATACGGCCATCGCCTTTACCTGCTCATAGATATCATCAACGCGTGGCCCAGCCATGAAACCGCCTTTTCCTGCTTTTTGCACAGGTGCCACAGGCGAGACTTGAAATCAATATACAAAACTGTATACAGCTCTGCATGCAGATTCTGCGAGGAAGGAAACGCAAGCTATGACCGGAACCAATTACCTGACCGGCGCCGAGGCGATGGTGCGGATGCTCGAGGCCCACGGCGTCAAACATATGTTCGGCTTGTGCGGAGATACGACCTTGCCATTCTATGATGCGCTGTCACGCATGGATCACGGCATTCAGCACATCCTGACCCGCGATGAACGGCATGCAGCATATATGGCTGACGGCTATGCCCGTGTGACGGGAAAGCCCGGCGTATGCGAAGGGCCATCAGGCGGTGGCGCAACTTACATTCTGCCCGGTGTGATCGAGGCCAATGAAAGCTCGGTCCCGATCCTTGCTATTACGTCAGACGTGGCCACCACCAGCCGCGGCAAGTATCCTTTGACCGAACTGGATCAGCCCGCACTTTTCAAACCACTGGCCAAGTGGAACGCTTCACTTGATGACGCCACCCGACTGCCAGCAATGGTTCGGGCGGCATTCCGCGCCATGACAACCGGGACACCTGGTGCGACCCATCTGGCCTTGCCGTTCGATACGCAGAAAGGTCAGGTCGACGAGGCAGAAATCTGGGCGGACGCGCGCCACCGCAGCTATCCGGCTGAACGTGCTGGCCCGGATATGGCTGCAATCGAGGCGGCGGCCGAAATTCTTGCAAACGCGAAATCAGCTGTCGCAATTTGCGGTGGTGGACCTGTTCTGTCTGGCGCCAGCAATGCGCTGCACGAAGTTGCCTCTTTGCTGGATATGCCGGTGGCAACAACAGTATCCGGTCAGGGCTCAATCGCCGAAACCGATCCTCTGGCGCTAGGAGTGGTCGGCTCAAACGGGGGCATACCTGCGACACGCGCCGTGGTGGATCAGGCTGATGTGGTCGTATTCATTGGCTGTCGCGCCGGATCGGTGACAACCGAACGCTGGCGCAGCCCGGGCCGCGACACCACGATTATCCACATCGACAGTGATCCCATGGTGATTGGTGCCAACTATCAGACTGAAGTGGCCATTTGCGCCGATGCACGGCTGGCACTCGAAGCCTTGGCACGATCCCTGAAAGATCGTCGCGATCTTACAAGCCAAGGCGGTGCCGCCAAAGCCAAAGCAGCCTGGGAAGCCAAACTGGCCGCATATGCAGCTCTGGCAAACAGCACGGAAACTCCCATCCGACCCGAAGCCGTAATGGCGGCGATGATGGACATACTGGATGATGACGCAATTGTCGTTGCGGATCCCGGCACACCTTGCCCTTACTTCAGCGCCCATTATCGCTGGGCTAAACCGGGCCGCCACTTTATCACCAATCGGGCACATGGTGCGCTGGGGTATTCGCTGGGTGCCGCGATGGGTGCGCATGTCGGTCGACCGTCGGTAAAGACTTTGGCCGTAATGGGCGACGGATCATTTGGATTCACCTGCGGTGAATTCGAAACCATGGTACGTCACAAAATGCCGATTACGTCGATCGTCTTTTCGAACTCGGTATTCGGCTGGATCAAGGCAGGCCAGAATGCGGGATTTGGACAGCGTTACTACAATGTCGATTTCAACCGGACGGATCATGCGGCGGTTGCCTCGGCCTTTGGCGTCAAATCATGGACTGTAAAGGATCCGGCCGATCTGCGCCGGGTTTTGAAAGAAGCAATCGAACACGACGGACCGACTCTTGTCGACATCCATTCCCAGCAGCTTCACGAAGCCGCCGCCCCGGTATCTGAATGGGTCGCATAAGAAGCAATTGCGGGCGTCAGCTGTGCCAGAAACTCTTGCGCGATGGCTGACAGCGGACGCCCCTTTGCGGTGATGATCGCAAGATCCAGCATCACAGAGGGTCTGAACGGGCGGGTCTGATACCCGCCCTCTTCATCAAACATGACGGTGAACGGGTCGATGACCGCCACCCCCATACCCTGCTTTACAAAGCTCAACAGGTTCTCGGACAGGTGCGTGTGGATCTTAGTGCGCCAGGTACGTCCAGCTGCCTGAAAGATATCCCGTGTCCGGCGATGGGTCTGATGCTCAGGCCCCATCACAATGAAGGATTCATTCTCCAACAGTTCCGGCGTCAACACATCGTATTGGGCCAGATGACTGCCTTCGGGAAAGGTAGCTAGCGTTTCGAAATGGAACTCTTGGTAGTTCAAAGTGTCATGCAGGATCGGCATTTCGACTATCCCGATCTCGAACAGGCCTGAGATCACCCACTCCTGAATCTTCGACGAATACTGAGACTGAAAACTGACCGACAGGTTTGGCCGCGATTCAGCAAAGCGCGCGATCTCACGCGGCATGAACCCGAATGACAACAGATGCGGCGCAGCCACCTGCAATTGGCCCGGATGCTTGTTCTGCAAATCTGTCACGGCCTGTGCGACGTGATCCAGCCCACGAACCACGGTATCGACCTCACGGAACAGCAACTCAGCCTCAGGCGTCGGCAGTAACCGCCCCTTGTTACGCTCAAACAATGGAAGGCGGGCTTCACGCTCAAGCTGCGCAAGCAAGTTGCTGATACCCGGCTGAGAAATGCCAAGAACCGAAGCCGCTCCGGTTACAGTGCCGGTCTCCATGATAGCGTGAAAGGCCTGCAATTGCCGAAAGCGAAGAGACACTTTGCCCACCTCATCATTTTTTCTGATACTCTTACTATAACATAGTATTTGAAATGATATACTAGGCAATGCACGGTTCTTCCCGACCGCCGGAGGAAGAATGAGCAATCTGAATCAAAAAATAACAGGGTTTGACGTGTGGCATCTTGCGTTGCCGGTCACATCCAGACGCGATCACGGGATCGGCTCGGTCGAGGGAACGTGCGAAGTCGTCATTCTGCGGCTAACTTCCGAAGACGGCAATGAAGGATTTGGTGAGGCCTCTCCGTGGTCGGTCTTTACCGGCACGCCCGAGGCCACATATGCAGCGCTGAACCGGTATATCCGGCCACTCGTGATTGGCGAGAAAGTCGGTGACCGGGCGGCGATCATGGCTCGGGCCGCATATGCGGTCGCGCATTGCACCGAGGCGAAGGCCGCGCTGGAAAGTGCCCTGCTCGATCTGTCAGGCCGGATAACCGGCTTACCGGTCTGGTCACTCTTGGGGGGCAAATGTCGCGATACGATCCCACTCAGCTGCTCAATCGCAAACCCGGAGTTCTCGCAGGATATCGACTTGCTGGCGCGGCTTCGTGATGATGGCGTCCGGATCGTCAAGCTGAAGACCGGGTTCAAGGATCATGCCTTTGACATCATGCGCCTCGAATGTCTGGCACAAAACTATCCGGAGTTTTCGGTTCGTGTGGACTACAATCAGGGGCTGTCAATTAACGATGCCCCAGCACAGGTGCGGGACGTCGCCCAATTCAATCCGGATTTCATCGAACAACCGGTCAGAGCACATCATTACGGCATGATGTCAAAGCTACGGGGCATGATCGACATTCCCTTGCTGGCTGATGAGAGTGTGTTCGGACCCGAAGACATGGAACGCGCCGCCCGCGAAGGCATCTGTGACGGCGTTTCGGTGAAAATCATGAAATCAGGTGGTCTGACCCGTGGGCAAACAGTCGCCCGCATCGCGGCAGCACATGGGCTGAGCGCCTATGGCGGCGACATGTTCGAAGCCGGGCTGGCCCATCTGGCTGGCACACATATGATTGCAGCCACTCCGGAAATCACCCTTGGCTGCGAGTTCTATCAGGCCTCTTACTTTCTGGGTGAGGACATATTGGAGGAGCCCTTCCTCGTGGAAAACGGCAAGGTTGTTGTGCCAGACACTCCGGGACTTGGAGGACGACCTGATCTGAATAAGCTCAACCATTATGCCGTTACCAGAGCTGTTGCAGCATGACTGACAAAAAGACCATAGCCATTGTCGGCGCAGGGATTGTCGGCGTATCGGCCGCTGTTTGGCTGCAGCGCGATGGCCATGACGTGATCCTGATCGACAAGGCAAGCCCGGGAGAAGGCACATCCCATGGCAACGGCGGTGTTCTGGCCTCCTGTTCGATCGTACCTGTGACGGTGCCGGGGCTGCTGCAAAAAGCCCCTAAGATGCTGTTCAGCCCATCGCAGCCTTTATTCATGAAGTGGGGGTATTTTCCCAAACTTCTGCCGTGGCTGATGCGATACCTGAGCCATGCCAATGCAGATGACGTCGAACGGATCGCCGCGGCCCTGACCCCCATCGTTGGCGACAGCCTGAACGACCACAAAGCGCTTGCTGAGGGGACAGGTGCTGAGAAATGGCTCGAACCGTCCGACTACCTGTTTCTCTATGAAAACAGGGAACATTTTGACGGGGATGCGTTTGGTTGGAGCATCCGTCGCAAACACGGGTTTCATTGGGAAGAACTGGAAGGTCAGGCCTTTCACGACTACGATCCGATCTTCAGCCAGGATATTGGCTTTGCTGCAAAGCTGGGGGATCACGGTCACATCAAAGACCCTGGTCAATATGTCAAAGATCTCGCAGCGCATGTGGAAACAAATGGTGGACGCATCGTACGCGCCGCTGTCGATGATATCGTCCGCAACAACGGCAAAGTGACAGGCGTACTTACCGAGGGCGAGACCATCGCCTGCGACACCGCAATCGTAACCGCAGGGGTCTGGTCAGGACCTCTTGCCAAACGATTGGGTATCTCTGTTCCTCTGGAAAGCGAACGCGGCTATCATCTTGAACTGATAGAACCTTCGGCGATGCCGCGCAGCCCGGTCATGGTCGCATCCGGTAAGTTTGTCGCCACTCCGATGGAAGGCCGGATTAGACTGGCCGGGATTGTAGAGTTTGGCGGCCTTGATGCGGCGCCTTCGCGTGCGCCGTTTGAATTGATGCGAAAGAATGCCCGCGCTGCATTTCCGGGCGTGACATGGAAGGACGAAGTTGAATGGATGGGGCACAGGCCTGCGCCAGCGGATTCGATCCCGATCATCGGTGACGTACCCGGGATCGAAGGCGCGTACATGGGCTTTGGGCACCATCACATCGGTCTGACAGGCGGACCAAAGACAGGGCGCCTGTTGGCGCAATTGATTGCGGGCAGAACCCCGAACGCGGATCTGAGCGTTTATGCTCCGGCGCGGTTCAAGACATAACGATGCCGGTGAAAAACATTGGCGCACCTAATTTCAACTGGGAGAAAAAGATGAAAAAACTAGCTGGTCTTCTAACTGCAACTGCATTGACAGCTGCGACCGCCATGCCGGCAATTGCCGAAAAATGGGATATGCCGATGGCGTATTCGGCATCCAATTTCCACTCGGCCACGGGCGCGGAATTTGCCAAATGCGTCACCACCGGCACCGGTGGCGAGATTGAGATCGTTACACATCCTTCCGGCTCGCTGTTCAAAGGCGCGGATATCAAACGCGCCATTCAGACTGGCCAGGCTCCGATTGGTGAACGCCTGTTGTCCGGTCACCAGAACGAAAATGCGCTGTTCGGTTTTGACTCCATCCCGTTTCTTGCGACCTCTTTCGATGACAGCGCCAAGCTTTGGGACGCCGCAAGACCCTCGATCGAAAATCTGCTGGCTGAGCAGAACCTGACCCTGCTTTATGCCGTTCCGTGGCCGCCACAGGGGCTGTACTTCAAGAACGAAGTGAACTCGGTCGCCGATATGAAAGGCATCAAGTTCCGCTCGTACAACAACGCCACATCACGGCTGGCAGAGCTGACCGGAATGCTTCCGGTGACCATCGAAGCGGCTGAAATCAGCCAGGCCTTTGCCACCGGCGTCGCAGACTCGATGGTATCGTCCGGTTCAACCGGCTATGACCGCAAGGTCTGGGAAAGCCTGAACTACTTCTACGAAGTAGACGCCTGGTTGCCGCGCAACTACGTGATGGTCAATTCCGATGTCTGGTCTGGTGTCTCGGACGCCAACAAAAATGTCATCAAGGCCTGTGCCGAACTGGCGGAATACGCCGGCAACTGGCGCGCCAAGGAATACACCGGCTTTACCCTGCAAGGTTTGCGTGATGGCGGCATGACAGTTGGTCCGGCATCCGAGCAGATGACGAACGAACTGAAAGAGATCGGCGTCACCATGACCAATGAATGGCTTGAGGCCGCTGGCGACGAGGGCAAAGCCATCGTCGACGCGTTTAATTCGTCTCAGTAAACAACCTGACCCGGGCGGCGGCTGATCCTGCCGCCCGTTGTCCATTCAATCACAACCAAACGGGGACAGCATGGCGGTATTGAGAGGGCTTCGGTCCGTACTGGATTTCATTTATCTGGCGGCGGGTGTTCTGGCCGCGCTTAGCCTGATCGCCATTCTTGTGCTGATCGTCGTTCAGATGCTGGCCCGATGGACGGGCGAAGTGTTTCCGGGTGCACCGGATTATGCCGGCTATGCGATGGCTGCAGCTTCGTTCCTTGCCTTTGCCAATGCGCTGAACCGGGGCAGTCACATCCGCGTCTCGATCCTGTTGAATTCAGTGCCGGACGGGGTTCGACGCATTCTCGAGATATGGTGCTTTGCCGTTGGCGCCGCTGTGATGTGGTATTTCTGCTGGTACGCCTATCGCTTTGTCTACTGGAGCTGGAAGTTCAACGACATCAGCCAGGGACAGGACAAAACCGCCCTTTGGATACCGCAATCAGCGATGCTGTTCGGCGCTGTCATTCTTGCTATCGCGCTGACCGATCATCTGATCCACGTGCTGTTCCGGGGTGATCACCGCATCACCCGCGACCTTGCCGACCAAAGCCACGGAGAGTGAGGACATGGAAAACGTATCAATCATCATCCTCTTTCTCTTTGTACTGTTCACCTTGCTGGGCACCGGTGTTTGGGTCGGCCTTGCCCTGATGGGCGTTGCATGGGTCGGGATGGAACTGTTCACGACCCGGCCTGTCGGCGATGTCATGATCACGACGATCTGGTCGGCTTCATCCTCATGGACCCTGACGGCACTGCCCATGTTCATCTGGATGGGTGAAATCCTCTATCGAACCCGATTATCCGAAGACATGTTCAAAGGTCTTTCTCCGTGGATGGCCCCCCTGCCCGGCGGTCTGGTGCACACCAATATCGTCGGCTGTACGGTCTTCGCCGCGGTGTCCGGATCCTCCGCTGCAACGCTGACCACGGTTGGCAAGATGTCGATCCCTGAACTGAGAAAGCGAAACTACCCCGAACGCATGATCATCGGCACTCTGACAGGTGCTGCAACGCTGGGCCTTATGATCCCTCCTTCGCTTACGCTGATTGTTTACGGCGTCACCATCAATGAATCGATCACCAAGCTTTTCTTTGCCGGCATCCTGCCCGGGCTGGTGCTGGCCGCGATGTTCATGGGCTACGTGGCGATCTATTCGAAATTCGGCAAAGACTGGAATCCCAACAACGAAGGCAAGCTGAGATTTTCGGAGAAAATCAAGAACTCGCGCTTCCTGCTGCCGGTGATCCTGCTGATCATGGTGGTAATCGGATCGATGTATCTGGGATATGCCACCGCGACCGAGGCTGCGGCCTTTGGTGTGATCGGAGGGCTGCTGCTGGCCGCAGGTCAAGGGTCACTGACTTGGAAGACATTCACCGAAAGCCTGATGGGTGCCACCAGAACCAGCGCGATGATTGCACTGATCCTTGCGGGCGCTGCGTTCTTGTCCCTATCCATGGGCTTCACCGGACTGCCGCGCGGTCTGGCCGATCTGATTGCTGGGTGGGAGCTGACGCGGTTCGAACTGCTGATGGTCCTGCTGGTCTTCTACATCATTCTGGGCTGTTTTCTTGATGGTATCTCCTCGGTGGTGCTGACGATGGCTGTGGTCGAACCGATGATCCGGGACGCAGGCATCGACCTGATCTGGTTCGGCATCTTCATCGTTGTCGTCGTCGAGATGGCGCAGATCACACCGCCGATCGGGTTCAACCTGTTCGTGATGCAGGGCATGACCAACCATGAGATGAGCTATATCGCACGCGCTGCCATCCCGATGTTCCTGATCATGGTTCTGATGGTGTTTGTCCTGATCTGGTTCCCAGAACTGGCCACCTGGCTGCCAGAGAATCTGCGTCAGAGGCCGGGAGGATAATCCGGCCTTGAACCCGCTCCATCTTGCGGCCCGCCACGGACCTTACGTATTGGTCGCAGGTCTGTTGGCGGGCCTTGCATTGCCAGCACTTGCCGAACCGATGCGGGATTTTTTGCCGCCGCTAGTCGTGCTGTTGTTGTTCGTCACCGTGCTGCGAATGGAGCCTGCAGCCATTCTGGGCTCGCTGACAGAACTGCCGAAAGTGATGTTGACGGTTTTAAGCATTCAGCTGCTTCTGCCGTTGGTTATCGTAACAGTGGGGATTGCGGGTGGCTGGATCGGCACCCCACTGTTTTTGTCGATGATCATCATGGCCGCGGCGCCGTCGATTTCTGGCAGTCCCAACATGTGCATGATGATGGGGCATCCGCCCGAACACGCCATGAGATTGATGGTTGTGGGTACCGCCCTGTTGCCCCTGACGGTGGTGCCGATTTTCTGGCTGTTGCCCGAACTGGGCGGGGTAAGCGCGGTATTGTGGGCAGCGCTTCGGCTGTTCCTGACGATTGCCCTAGCAACAATTGCTGCTGTGGCGGTGCGGCGGACCGTTTTGCGCAATCCATCCGAGAACACGCTTCTGAGTCTCGAAGGCGCCGCCTCGATCACGCTTGCGGTTTTTGTGATAGGTCTCATGCCATCCGTCAGCGCAGTCGCGTTGGCCGATCCGGCGCGCGCTGCCTTCTGGATCGCCTTTGCCTGCGCTGCCAATCTGGGGGCGCAGTTCATCACGTTTCAGTTGACCCGCAACAGGTTGTCGATGCCAAAGGCGACTGCCCTTTCGTTGATCGCGGGGAACCGGAACATCGCACTATTTTTTGTATCACTTCCACCCGAGGTTACCGCCCCGATCATGGTCTTTATTGGAGCCTATCAAATACCGATGTATCTGACGCCGCTGATCATGCGACCGCTCTATCGCAGAGGTCAGACCTGACGAACTGCAACACCTATTGCTCTCATTTAGATACCGGGGATTTGTCGTATTGCATGCAAAACACCGGTGATCTATCGATACGCTAATGCGTTGTGTTTTTGCGTTGATTTTCTCTTTTTTCGCGTGCGCGGCTTCCCATGTGATCGCGCAGGAAGCGGTCATTGATCCTCCTGAACTCAGTGAGTCCGGCAGGGCCTATTTGGATGCGATCCGATATCACGGCATTGACAGCGACGTCGTGTATTTTGATCCGACGCGTCCAGCCCCACCGCTTGAGACAGATGCCAAGCCAAAGCCTGAGCGTTCAGAGGAAAACCGCTCCTGGACCTTTTCAGGAGGGTCTCAAACGACAACAGTCATCATTATGCTGTTGATTTTGGGGATCCTGGTGGCATTCGTCTACTTCACAGCAGGTGGAACATCCGTTTCATTCAGCAAAGGCGTAGAGAACACCCGACGCAAATCGAGGCAGAAATCCAACAGTGATGGGCCTGACCCAGCGGACCAATCCGATCTGGACACAATCCTCAATATTCCAGACCGCCAGCTTGCACTTATTGGATTGGCACAGCTTGCCCTGACGCGATGCCTGAACGCAAACGGCGTCCTGTTCAAACGCAGCTGGACACATCGTGAAGCCCTGCGAAAGCTGCCGCAAACACTGTCTTACATCCAAGACCTGCGGGCGCTGGTTCTGGACAGTGAACGTGTCCATTTCGGCGGCCGCTCGATCAGCGAAAGCGACTTTGCAGCACATGTCGCGCGGGTTCGACCGATATTGCGGGAGACACGCGCATGACGGACATCAGTCAGACCAGTCCCCCACCTCAGATCAGGCTGGATTGGGTCATAATCGCTCTGGTGGTTCTGTTGTCTCTGGGTGTTTTCCTGTATCTCGCCGCACAACGCCAATATGTATTGCGCGAATCCACCAACGGCTTTGACGGACTGAAAATCTGGCTGAACAGCGAGTCTCAACCGACCCAGAGCTTCACGGGTGGCTGGCCATTGGATCGCAGCACCATCGGATTGTTGGTCCAGCCGATATTCGACACGCATCCCGATACAGATCGAAAGGCTGCCCGAACCAAAGAAGAATTGCTGCTGCAGACAGACGAATTTGATCAGCAGATCGATATCATTCAGGAGAAAGCCGGTTCCGTTCAAAGCCTGATCATTCTGCCCAAGTGGCGCAGCGGCATGCGGCTGACAGGGTACGGTCATCCTTTTCTGCTGGCGCCACGCGGTGATGTTCAAACGGTTCTGCATCAGATCGTCGGCCCGGATGTGGGTCAGGTGTTTTACATGCGCACCCCTTTCTCGGACTTCGATTATGACGGGGATAGGGAAGTGCTGGCCGCCCGAGTTTACGCAGGACAGGCATTCGAAGGGATCGGATGCGAGCCAGTTATCGGCAGACCGGGCGCGATGCTACTTGGCCTTTGCCCATTACCCGGCGACGAAGACCGGGATCAGGTCTATGTTCTGTCCGATCCGGATGTTCTCAACAATCACGGTTTGCGACTTGGCGAAAACGCTCTGATTGCCGCGCAACTGCTGCCGCAAATCGCAGGGGAAAACCGGATCGTCATCGATTACAGCGACAGAAACTGGCTGACCGAGCCGGAGCAGATCGTCCAGAGGGAAAGAACTTGGGAAGATCTGGCGCGTTTGTTCGAGTATCCGTTCCGGATTTTGTGGATCGGGGCGGCCTTACTTCTGGCGCTTGCTATCTGGCGCGGTGGCATTCGTAACGGGCCGGTCACCAATGATGGTCCATCGCTTGGCACTGGGAAGCGTGCAGCCAACCGGGCGCGGGCGCGATTGATGCGGCTGACCGGGCAGGACGGCGCATTGCTGTCAGATTTCGTCAATACCCGCATACGTGCACAAGCGGCCGAGGTATTTGGACCGGGACATGTGGTCAATGGCGGCGTCGAAGCCGCCTACCTGCGATACATGCGGGCGCGCCAGCCTGCACTGGCCGCTGAACTGACTGACCTGCTGGGAACAATCCGGGGACTACCTGCGCATCTGAATGCCAGCGACGCCATCACTTATATAGACAAATTTGAATCGATACTGGAGCGATTTGCCGATGACGCTTGATGAATTGTTTGCCCATGCCGAGGCTCTGCGCACGGAGATCGGCAAAGTCGTTCAGGGACAGGAAGAGGCCATCGACCTGCTGCTGACTGCCCTGTTTTCACGCGGCCATGTGCTGTTGGAAGGGCCGCCGGGAACAGCCAAAACCCTGCTGGCGCGCAGCTTTGCAGGTGCCCTCAACCTCGCGTTCGGACGTATTCAGTTTACGCCTGACCTGATGCCGGGCGATGTTCTTGGAACTTCGATCTACAATTTTCAAACCAGCGAATTCGTTCTGACCAAAGGACCCGTCTTCAGTCAGATCCTTCTGGCGGACGAGATCAACCGGGCACCCCCAAAGACACAAGCAGCGCTGTTGCAGGCCATGAACGAACGGATGGTGACCATAGACGGTACTGACCACGATCTGGGATCGGAATTCATGGTAGTCGCCACTCAGAACCCGATTGAGCAACAGGGAACCTATCCCCTGCCCGAGGCGCAGCTTGACCGCTTTCTGTTCAAGATAAACCTGACTTTCCCGCCCGAAGATGTCGAACTTGCCATTCTGCGCCAGCACGCTGCTGAACCTCTGGATTTCCTGACGGCAACACAGGCGGTTGCACCGCTATTGGACGGCGAAACCACCGCCGCTGCGCGCAGCCTGATCGATGGCATCGTTCTGGATGACGATATTCTGGCCTATATCCTAAGGCTGGTGCGCGCGACGCGAGAGAGTTCGGACATCGCCTTTGGTGCATCAACCCGGGCTGCAGATGCTATCGCCGGGGCCGCCCGTGCGACTGCCGCCCTGAACGGGCGCGACTTCGCCATCCCGGATGACGTCAAAAACCTGATTATTTACGCTTTGCAACACAGGATCGTTCTCAGCCCCTCTGCTGAAATCGAAGGGCGCAGCGCCCGGCAGGTTCTTGAAAACATCCTCAACCAGATCGAGGCCCCCCGCTGATCCGACCATCGCAAAAATTGCTGGTTGCGGCCTGTGTAGCCCTTTGCCTGTCACTTGCAGCGATCGTGCTGGGTGACGCAACCCGAAACGTGGCCGTCATGCCCTGGATTTTGCTCGGTGTGATTGCAGCGGTGGATCTGCTGTTGTCCTGGCCCCGCCGCCGATCAATCTCAGTGGAACCGGTGGGGGAGGTCTTTGTTGGCGAACCTTTCGGCATAGCGCTGGAGGTTTCACCTTCCACGGTGGGCCTGCGCGGGCAACTTGATTGGCCCGAAGGCCTGAAGGGCCCGTCAGAATTTGATCTCGGGATCGGCAAGGCCACAATCAAAGGCGAGGCTATTCGGCGTGGCACATGGGTTTTTCCAAACGTGTGGCTGTTCTGGTCCTCGCGCCTGACACTGTTCGAATTTGTGCCTAAGATCAGTTTTGGGCTTGAGGTCGCGGTCGTACCCAATATCCGCCGCGTCCAGTCAGGCGAAATATCCACGACCGTTCAATCCCGGCTGTTTGGCGTCAAGGAAAACCGCGCCATTGGTGAAGGGACAGAGTTCCATCAATTGAGGGATTTTGTACCCGGAATGGATGCCAGTTCAATCGACTGGAAACGGTCAGCGCGCCATCGTTCGCTGGTCGCGAAAGAGGTTCGCGCAGAACGCAACCATCATGTGATCATCGCGCTCGACAATGGATATCAAATGCGCGAAGAGATCGCCGGGCTACCAAAGATCGACCATGCGATTACCGCAGCTTTGGCGACGGCATGGGCCGCAGCAATCGGCGGCGATCTGGTTGGGTTATACGCCTATGACGCAGAACCGCGGCTGTTTTTACCACCAGAGCCCGGACGCGCAGCCTTCACAAGACTGCGTAGCCGCACCGCAGAGCTAAGCTATGAAAGCCGCGAAACAAACCATACACTGGCCATGACCGAACTGAACAGGCGTACACCAAAACGTAGCCTGATCATCGTGTTTTCCGATTTTGTCGATACTACCTCGGCCGAGTTGATGGTCGAGAATGTTGGTGTTCTGGCAAAGCGGCATCTGATCGTGTTCGTTGCACTGCGCGACCCGATCTTGGAAGCTCAGGTAAAAAGCACTCCCTCAGACATGAACGGCGTCGCCGAAACGGTGTCCACCGGACAGTTGCTGCATGAACGACGCGTGGTACTCGAGCGTCTGCATCAGCTAGGGGTCACCATCATCGACACGGAACCAGGTAATGTTTCAGCGCGGCTGATCTCGACCTATCTGGAAATCAAAGCGCGGGAGATGATCTGATGTCAGACAGTGACCTGATCCGCTCTGCCCGTTTCCGGCAGGAGCGCGAAGCCGACTGGGTAAAGCTGTCGGCGTTGGTCGACAAAGCCGAAAATCAGGGTATGCATCGCCTGAGCTTTCAGGAAGCGCGTGATCTGGCCGATCTTTATCGTCAGGCAACCACATCGCTGTCCATCGCGCGTGAGATTTCACTGGATCGCGGGCTGCTGGACTATCTTGAGGCACTGACAAGCAGGGCATATCTGAGCGTTTATGCGCCACAGCAACGGCTCGGCGGTATCATCCGCAGATTTCTGACCAGCGGAGGGCCAAGGGCCATGCGCGCCTCGTGGCGGGTTTTGTTGCTTGGGTTCCTCTGCATGGCAGCAGGGGCAGTGGTTGGCTATTTCTTTTATTTCGACAATCCCGAATGGTTCTACGTCTTTATGCCTTCGGAACTGGCCGGGGGGCGCAGCCCTGACGCCAGCACCGACTACCTGCACGCGCAGCTCTATGGAGAGGAAGACGGATCGGGGCTTGGCGCATTTGCGACTTACCTCTTCTCGCACAACACCCGCATTGCCATTTTCGTTTTTGGTCTGGGTGCCTTTCTGTGCGCACCATCCATCCTGCTGACATTCTATAACGGGCTGATCTTAGGTGTTTTCTTTGCACTTCATGTCGACCGAAGCCTTGGCTGGGATCTGTTTGGCTGGCTCTCCATTCACGGCGTGACCGAGCTTTCGGCGATCTGCATAGCATGCGCCGGTGGCTTGAAGCTTGGGCTTGCTGTGCTGTTCCCCGGCAATCAGACCCGCGCTTCTGCATTGCGGGCTGCAGGCCACGATGCAGTCAAACTGGCCATGATCGCGGCCATGATGCTGGTCGTTGCTGCGTTACTCGAAGGGTTCGGGCGTCAGCTTGTTCAGGACCAGAGCACACGCATTGCAATCGGCTGGGGCGTAGGTGCTTTGTGGTTGCTGTGGTTTGCACTGGGTGGAAGGGAGCGGTCATGACCATTCGCCCGATGGATCAGTTGCTGCCACCCGAAGGGGTGCCACTGAATTTCAGGATCGCTGGCATCGGTGTGCGGACGACGGCACAAATAAGCGATCTGCTGATCACAGGGATCGGTGCTTTGGCGCTGTTTCTGCTGACGCTGGGCTTGGACATCGTGACGCCTGGAACCGCGATTGCCATCGCCTCGATGTTGTTCTTTTTCATCCGCATCCCCTACTACGCGATGTCTGAACTGATCTGGAATGGCCAGACCATCGGCAAGCGGCTCATGAAGATCAAGGTCGTTGCGTCGGATGGGCAGGCGCTGACAACGCAATCACTTGTCGTGCGCAACCTGATGAAAGAGGCCGAGATTTTTCTGCCGGGCACCCTTCTGCTGACACTGGATGCGAACCAGATGGTGCCCTCGATCATATCACTTTTATGGATCATGGCCGTATTGGCTGTTCCGCTGTTCAACAAACGTCGCAGACGGCTGGGCGACATCATTGCGGGAACATATGTAATCCACCTGCCCAAACCGGTTCTTCTTGAGGACATGTCAAAGGTGATCAGGCAACCAGTGGCAGACGAGCAGAAGTTTCGTTTCCTGACCCATCATCTGGAACATTACGGCGCGTTCGAGCTGCAAACACTTGAAGGGTTCCTGCGCGCAAGCGACAGGCCCAAAGGTCCCGCAGCCTACAAGCGCCACAAGGAAACCCTTGCAGCAATCGTTGATCAGATCAGGCGTAAGATCGAATATGCCGATCCCGTCCGGGCACAGGATCAGCAAGCTTTTCTTGAGGCTTTTTACAAAGCGCAACGCGGATATCTTGAGCAGCGGCAGCTCTTTGGCGACAAACGCGCTGACAAATATCATGCCGCGCAGGATGATCAGGCCTGAGATAGCCTGTTGTAATTTTACACTGACGAGAGCAGGCTCTGCGCATTTCTTCTTGCGGATGAGTGCCGCTGCGAGGCTTTATCTCAATCAGATAGTCTAAGATATTGATGAGGTATTCAGTATGACAGATGCAGTTAACTCTGGGGCACATACCCCTTTTGGTGTCGGATCGGTTGTCGGCGACTCTTTTTCAATTCTGTTCAGCAAGCTTCCCGTGGTCGCGCTTCTGGGCTTCATTCCGGCGTTGTTCGATGTAATTTTGACCAACTCCATGAACTTGGACACCACCACAAGCCTTGAGCCGGGTGCTGAATTCGACACAGCCGGTTTCGTTGGCAGGTTCGGTGTGGCGTTTCTGTTCAGCCTGGTGATGATGTCGATCATTACGGCAACTCTGGTTCAGTTTTCTTATGACGCCAAACTTGGTCGGTCGGCTCAGATTGGTCGCTATTTTTCCACCGCAATCAGAAATCTACCTGCCATCATTGTGTTGTCGATTGTAGCTTCGATCCTGTACGCAATCGGCTTCATGCTGTTGATCATACCCGGTATCTGGCTTTACGCCGTTTTCTCGATGCTCGTACCCGTCATCGTAATCGAAGGTGCGGGATTTAGCGCCCTAGGTCGCAGCGCCGAACTGACCAAAGGTTACCGCTGGCCGATTATCGGGGCATTGTTCCTGATATTCCTCTGCCTGTTCCTGTTCGGCTTCGTGACCGCCTTTATCCTGGCAGCTATATCAGGTGGCTCTCTCTTTGGACTTGGAGTGCTTCTTGAGACAATCATCAACGCAATCTCTTATGGTTTGGCGAGTATCGCGATAGCGATGATCTTCGCACGCCTTAAAGAGATCAAAGAAGGTGTCAGCGTTTCCGATCTGGTGGACGTGTTCAAATAATCACGACGCACGGCGCGCAAAAATTAAACCAGCAGCCCTTTCGTAAGGCTGCTGGTTTTTTAATTCTACGGCCAGACGATTAGTGCATTGAGCCTGGCGCACTACCCACTCAGTTAACCTCTCCAATCCAATCCAGAAACAAACCCGTTCCTGGCTTTGATTGCCCTGCGGACGTAATCGAACAAAAGTAACCCCGCTTGGTGTTGCACTCATGTGCGCTGGCCAGTGCCAGTGCGCCGCTGCTCAGATACTCATCCAGTAAGGGTCGCCAGCCGATGCCAATGCCCAATCCGTTCTGGATGGCTCTCAGGTAAACCATGTAGCTGAGGTACGCATCATGGGCCGGTGGCTTTGGGATTTCGATCCCTGTTCCTTCAAAGAACCTTTCCCAGTCACCGTTATGATCCAGTTCGGACATGTGCAAAAGCTTGCGTTGCGCCAGCTCAGCATGGGTTAAACTCTGCCCGTTGTTCAACAGATCGGGATGGCAGACTGCAACCATCCGCTCAGCGAAAATTCGACGACTGCTGGTGCCCGGAACACCCTGTTCACCGAACAATATGACCACGTCACACTTATTGGCGTTGAAATCAGGGTTCTGATCCCGGGTCACGATCTGAATCTTCGTAGACGGATGCAAGGCCTGAAACTCCGCCAGACGCGGTAGCAGATACAGGCTGGTAAAGCCGATACTGGCGCTGACCACGATGGTTTCATCACCGCGCCTGGCCCGTAAGGCATCCATCCCATTTCTGATCGCATCAAAGCCGCGCGACACCGCATCCGCCAGCAACACGCCATCCTCTGTCAATGTAAGGCGCGGCTTGGTCCGCAGGAAAAGCCTGACCCCAAGCTCTGCCTCCAATGCCGCGACATGGCGGCTGATTGCCGGCTGAAGCACATTCAACTCCTCGGCCGCCCGGGAAAAGCTGAGACGGCGCGCTGCTGCTTCGAACGCTTTAATCTGTTGAAGCGGAAGAGATTGGCGCGACATATTCATTCCTTCTAGGAACTATTTTCATTCACCATTTCCATCTTTTTCTCTCATTTCAAGCGCGCAAGTCTATCTCAGCGACCGGTTAGGGAATGATCTATGGAAAAACGGATCCTGGCTTTGGGCGGCGACGGGATTGGCCCAGAGATTTTGGGGTATGGCTTGCGCACGGCAGAGGCTCTGGCGCGACAAGCTGGTATCAAGCTCATAATCGAACAGGATTTGCTGCATGGTGCCTCTTGGGATGCTTTGGGCACTTTCTGTTCGGACGAGGTTCTGCAAAAGGCCCGTCAATCCGATGCGGTTCTGGTTGGTGCTGTTGGCGGTCCTCAATGGGACAACATCCGCGTCTCGGGCGGTGCTGAGAAACAGGATGGCCTGATGTATCTGCGGCACCATCTGCAGACTTACCTTGGCCTGAGACCGGCGCGCGCCTGGAAACCTTTGATGCGCCAAACGCCATTTCGATCGGGCCTCGCGGATACAGCAGATGTCCTGATCCTGCGCGAAATGTGTGGCGGGGCGATGTTTGCGCAAGAACGTGGCCAACGGATCAGGAATGGTGTGCGACAGGGATATGACCTGACTGCCTATGATGAGGATGAAGTATCGCGTTTCGCGCGTGGAGGGTTCGAACTTGCGCGCGAACGGCGTGGACGGCTGGTCAGCTGCGACAAATCCAATGTGATGGAAAGCTACAAACTGTGGCGTACAGTGGTGACAGAGGTCGCGCAGGACTATCCGGACGTGGCTTTTGAGAACATGTTTGCGGACAATTGCGCTTATCAGTTGATGCAGCGCCCGGGCGATTTTGATGTGGTTCTGTGCTGCAACCAAATGGGCGATGTACTTAGTGATCTGTCGGCTGTTTATGCCGGTTCGCTAGGAATGCTACCGTCGGCGTCATTGTCCGCCAATCCCGCCAGCGGTCCGGTTTTCGGCATGTATGAAAGCACCGCTGGATCGGCCCCCGACATTGCCGGGCGCGGCATCGCCAATCCAGTCGGTACAATCCTTTCGATCGGCATGATGTTCAAATACAGTTTCGGTCTGCCTGAGTTTGCATCTCTGTTAGAAAACGCTGTCGAAGAAACACTGTATTACGGCATTCTAACGCCGGATCTGGGTGGTGAGGCAAATGGTTCTGAAATGACCGATGCAATCCTTGCACGGGTCACCGGATGAACCCTGCCTACGACTATATCATAGCCGGTGGCGGCTCGGCGGGATGCGTATTGGCGGCCCGGCTCTCAGAAAACCCGGATGTATCGGTCTGTTTGATCGAGGCAGGTGGCAATGGGCGCGACCTTTTCATCCGGATGCCAGCCGGAAACGGATTTGTATTTGGCAATCCACGGCTGGACTGGGGTTACACTTCGGTCCCCCAAACCGGCCTGAATGGGCGCAGCATCTACTATGCGCGCGGCAAGGCATTGGGTGGATCCTCCATCGTCAACGGTATGATCTACATGCGCGGCGTGGCAGCTGACTATGATAACTGGCGTCAACTGGGGTTGGAGGGGTGGTCTTATGCGGATGTCCTGCCCTACTTCCGCCGCGCCGAAGGGTCACGCGATCGTCGGGATGAATGGCACGGCACCAATGGACCGCTCAAAACGGAACCAGCGCGTAATTTCGGTGAAATCGAACGCGCCTTTATCTCAGCCGCCAAAGCAGCGGGACATACGGAGCTTGATGACTTCAACGGATCTGAAAGAACAGGCGTCGCGCGAAACGACAGCACCGTATCAAACGGCATCCGACAATCTTCGGCGATTGCGTACCTGCAGAACCGACACTCAAATCTGACGGTCCGTACAAATACCCAGATCGGGCGGATCATTTTCGAAGGCAAACGCGCAGTCGGAGTTGAAACCACCGATTGTGAGGTCGTCCGCGCAGATCAGGAAATCATCGTATGTCAGGGCGCTTTTGGTTCGCCGCAGCTGCTGATGCTTTCAGGTATCGGGCCAGCGGATCATCTGCGCGAACTGGGAATTGACGTTGTCTCGGATTTGCCTTCGGTCGGAGCTCACCTGGCTGATCACCCGGATGTTTCGATGCAATACGGATCAGAGCGGATCGATCTGAGCCATGCAAAACATCAGCGGCTGGACAAGGCCGCAATCTTGATGGGCAAGTGGCTGCTGAATGGCTCTGGCCCCGGCGGTGGCGCATTTTTTTCAACCGTGCTCTTCCACGCTTTCGAAGACCCTGCCCTGCCTGAGCTTGAGGTGTTTATGACGCCCATGGTGGTCGAGGAGAACCTGGGAAACGGCGCGGATGAGAATGTGCCCCTGCTTCAGCGCCTGGGTCGCAAGCTGTTGGTCCGCGGCCGCAAGATGGCCCGGCCGGGCATTCAGATCGACATCAATCTTGAACGGCCTCAATCAACCGGAACCGTTCGGTTGGCCAATTCCGATCCACGCACGCATCCCTTGATTGATCCGAATTATCTGGCCCACACAAAAGATCTGGATGATCTGAGAAAAGGCGTTGCCGTCATGCGTGAGGTGATGTCTCAACCCGACATCGCCCGATACCACACGGGCGAAATCGGGGTTTGGAAAAATGCGCATACGGAGGCTGAAGTCACCGAAGCGATCCGTCAAAGCGCCTATACAGGGCATCATCCCTGCTGCACAGCTCGAATGGGAGATGTGCTGGACAACGGACTGCGTGTTCAGGGCGTCGACGGGCTGCGCGTTTGCGACGCCTCTGCGATGCCCACTCAAATCACTGGAAACCTCTACGCAACCGTTGTCATGATGGCTGAAAAGGCTGCTGACATGATCCTTGGACGCACACCTTTGCCACCTGAATACCCCGGAAAGAGACCCGAATGACCGAGACACGTATCTTTCAATACTTCGCCAACAATCAATGGCATGACCCGGCCGAAGAGGAATACATCGACAGCGAAAACCCCGCGACCGGAGAAGTTTGGGCCCGTATACCCGATTGCCGCGAAGCCGACGTAAACCGGGCGGTGGCCGCAGCAAAATCCGCTTTTTACGACGGACCATGGGGCCGCATGCAACCTGCCGAGCGTGGGCGGGCTTTGCGTCGGATTGGCGATGTCATCTCAAAATACGCTGACCGTCTGGGTGCGATCGAGACACAGGATAACGGCAAGCTTCCATCGATGATCACGCCGGGGCTGAAACCGGGGCAATGGCAAGTGGACAGCTGGCATTATTACGCGGGTATGTGTGACAAGTTCGAGGGTCGCGTCATCCCTGCTGAAGCACCCAACATCCACAATTACATGACGTGGGAGCCGTTCGGCGTTGTGGCGCAGGTTTTACCGTGGAACTCACCGCTTGGAACACTGATCTGGAAACTAGCGCCATGTCTGGCTGCGGGAAACACCGTGGTTCTGAAACCTTCTGAACATTCCAGCTGCTCGACGCTGGAACTTATGGAAGTTCTGCTCGAGGCCGACCTACCTCCGGGTGTCCTGAACGTCGTCACCGGCTATGGGCCAACGACGGCAGCTCCGATGATCGAACACCCCGATGTCCGAATGGTCAGCTTTACGGGCGGTACCGCAGGTGGAAAGGCGGCAGCGGTCACCGCCGCGCAACAGGTCAAGCCCGTGGTGATGGAGCTTGGCGGGAAATCTCCTCAGATCGTCTTCCCTGACGCGGACATCGAACTTGCCGTCAACGGAGTTGCAGCCGGGATTTTTCCACCGGGCGGTCAAAGCTGCATCTCAGGCTCTCGACTATTGGTTCATGCAGACGTCATCGATGAATTCACTGACAGGCTGGTCGAAGTCGTTCGCAAAGCCCGCGTCGGTGACCCTCTGGATCCGGCAACACAGATCGGTCCAATGGCGAACCGGCCACATTATGAGGCCGTATTGAACCGGATCGCAGCCGCCGAAGCAGCAGGGCACACCCTGCTACTGGACGGGCGCTCAGCCTGCCGAGACGCCGGCTACTACATCGGCCCGACCATCTTTGCCGATGTTCCAAACAGCGCCGATCTTGCCCAGAATGAGGTATTTGGGCCAGTCGTGAGCACCGAAGCCTGGACGGATGAGGCAGACGCAATCCGCATTGCCAACGATACCATCTACGGTCTTGCCGCCGGTATCTGGTCGCGGGATGTGGCCCGCGCAATGCGGTTTGCAGATCGCATCGAGGCAGGCACCGTTTACATCAACAATTACTTCAACGCCGCCACCCAATCACCTGTCGGAGGCATGAAGCAGTCTGGCTATGGCCGTGAAAACGGTTGGGAAGGGATGCGTTGCTTCATGCAGACGAAATCTGTCTGGCTATCGACCGACCCGCATCAACCCGATCCATTTGAATGAAGGACGGCCAATCGTGACTGCAATAAAGCGCCTCGCAAATTTCGCCACATCCGCAAACCCGAGTGATGAGTTGCGGCAGATTATTGCACCCGCTGTCGCTGATTGCTTTGGATGTATCCTCGCCGGGGCCGATGCCGAAGTCACACAACGTGCAATTCGTGCCTTGAGCCGAACAGGCAACGGATCGGCGACAGTCTACGGTAGCGATCAGAAACTGGCGGCGCCCCACGCGGCACTGGCCAACGCGGTCGCAGGTCACGCTTGGGATCTGGACGACTGGGAAGAGCCGGGAAACACGCACCCGACCGTCGTGCTGCTGCCTGCCCTTTTGGCAGCCGCCCATCTCAGCCCCACCAGCGGCAAAGAACTGAGCAACGCTTATGCCATCGGGGCCGAGATCATCATGCGGCTCGGCGAAGCTGTGTCGCTGGATCACTACGCCCGTGGGTTTCACAGCACGGCAACACTAGGAACCATAGGCGCGGCCGGCGCCGTATCCCGATTGTTGCGACTTTCACCCGAACAGACGTCGCATGCGCTGGCACTGTCGGTCTCGCAGGCGACGGGCCTGACCCTTCAATTCGGCTCGAATGCCAAACCATTGCAAGCCGGATGGGCAGCACGAAACGGTCTTGAAGCCGCCTTGATGGCAGCTGAGGGTGTTTCGGCGCAACACCATGTTCTCGACCATCCTCGCGGTTTCGCTGGCCTGTTGGGCGATCTCAATGGAGCGCGGTTTGAAAGGGCTTTGGCCAGTCTGGGCGAACCATGGGCCTTGCAGCAATATGGTCTGATCCTCAAACTCTGGCCCTCTTGCGGATATACGCATCGGTTGATGACGGCCGCGTTGGAGCTGCGCCCGCACATCATCGATCAGTTGGAAAAGGTCACGGCCATATCCGCGACCCTGCCTGACTTTCACTTTGAAATCCTGCCATTTCAGAACCCCATCACCCGGAGCGAGGCTTTGTTTTCGGCGCCTGCCTGTATCGGACAGGCACTTGTGGCAGGTGATCTGACATTGAACGATAGTGAAGCTCGGTTCTGGGAAAGCCCCGAAGTTGCGCGGTTGATCCAGCTAACGACAGTGACGCCAGAACCCGCTCTCCATCCCGAACTGAACTACGACCCGGATCAGCCCGATTGTCTGCGGGTTGAACTTTCAGGGAGCGAGTTTCTTGAGACCCGCTGCGCCTATCCACTTGGTGCGCCCCAAAACCCGATGTCGAACGAACAACTCGCCAACAAGTTCGCCCAAATCACCGGTCGTGACAAAGACGGTTTCTCAGAGCTCATGAACTGGCCAGATGCGCCAGATGTTGAAAATTTTTTCAGCGAGATAGCCAAATGACAGCACGCAGACGCAGCGGCGGGCGCGCAGCCCGAAAAGAAGCGCGCAACGAAGGCGCAGGTTCGGGACCAAGCACTGCTATCTGGCCTGGTATCGAAGGCGGGCAATACGCCCCTCTGACAAACGACGAAATCAGGATGATCGATGAAACGGCGATGCGCGTCCTTGAAGAGATCGGCGTCAAAGGCGCGACCCGAACCTGTATAGATACTGTCTGTGCCGCCGGAGGCTCATTGACCGGAGATGGACGCCTGCTTTTTCCCGAACACATGGTGCGGGAGACGCTCGAGAGAGCAGGTCGAGATTTCAAACTGTTCGGGCAGAGCCCGCAGTTCGATCTGGACCCTTCAGGCGCACGCACTCATTTCGGCACATCAGGGGCGGCTGTGCACATTATCGACAGCCAGACCGGTGACATTCGCGATACCACGCTGCAGGACCTCTATGACATGGCGCGACTGGCCCATGTTCTGCCAAACATCCACATGTTCCAGCGTACGGTTGTCGCACGGGATCTTTCTGATCCACGCGAGATGGATCTGAACACAGCCTATGCCTGCCTGAAAGGAACTGCAAAACCAACAGGAACCTCGTTCGGCTCGACCGAGGCGATGGAAGATGCCGTTCAGATCCTTGAGATGATAACCGGTGGGCCAGAAGCCCTGCGGGCAAGACCGCCAATCTGTGTATCGACCTGTTTCATCGTGCCGCCTCTGACCTTCGCCGAGGAGGCATTGGGCGTCATCGAATGTGCCGCCCGTCACGGTATCCCTCTCAAACTGGTGTCCGCCGGGCAGGCCGGGGCGACTAGCCCTGCCCCACTGGCCGGTGCCGTCGCACAGCAAACCGCCGAAGTCCTGGCGGGCATCGTTTATGTCAACCTGCTGAACCCAGGTCATCCCGCCACATTCGGTGCCTTGCCCTTTGTCAGCGACCTGCGCACCGGCGCAATGTCCGGGGGCAGCGCGGAACAGGGTCTGCTGATGGCCGCCTGCGCGCAGATGGCCCGGTTCTACGGCATTCCCTGCGCCGTCAGCGCAGGCATGACGGACAGTAAGTTGCCTGATTTTCAGGCCGGCTTTGAGAAGGGGTACACCGAATTACTCGCCTCCCTTGCCGGCGCCAATCTGATCTATGAGGCAGCGGGCATGTACGGCTCATTACTGGGCTGCTCACTCGAAAGTTTCGTTCTGGACAATGATCTGATCGGTTCGGTCATGCGCGCAACACGTGGGTTTGAGGTCTCAAAAGAGACATTGTCGCTTGAGGCGATACGCGAGGTTTGTGTGGGTGGGCCGGGTCATTTTCTGGGGCATGGTCAAACCCTGAACAGGATGGAAAGTGACTATTTTTATCCCGCGCTGGCCGACCGGCGCACACCGCAGGAATGGGCAGCGGCCCCCGACAAGGATCTTCTTGAGCGGGCCCGCATCAAAACCCGTGAACTGCTTTCGATGCCTGCGCCCTCTCACATATCGGACAAGCTGGATCAGGAGATCCGAAGCCGCTTTCCCATTCGCAAGCTCGCTGGAAATTCTGACCTTTAACCGGCTACCAACGCAAAACGGCTGATAGCTTTGTTCACAAAAAGGGGCAGGGAAACAATCCCCTGCCCCGCACTGCTCTGCCTGTTTTTTTGGTTGTATCAAAGCGCTGCTTTGAACAATTGCGTCAGATTTTCCTCGGTCAGTTCGATTGGGTTGCCACCGCAGGATGGGTCAATGATTGCGCCCTTTACCAATTCAGGGATCGATGCTTCGGTCACACCCAGTTCCGACAGTTTGCGCGGGATGCCCAATGAATCATTGAACTCCTGTACGAAGGCACGGAATCCGTCGAAACCGCCCTCGATACCCAGATAAGCTGCCGCCGCGTTGAACCGGTCTGCGATAGCCGACGCATTGAAATCCAGAACCGCTGGCATACAAACCGCGTTGGTCGTGCCGTGATGGGTGTTGAACACCGCGCCAATAGGATGGCTCATGGCGTGGATTGCACCCAGACCCTTTTGGAACGCGGTTGCACCCATCGCCGCTGCACTCATCATCTGGGCACGCGCCTCGATATCGGTTCCATCTGCATATGCACGTGGCAGGTATTCCTTGACCAAACGCATGCCTTCCAGCGCAATTCCCTGGCTCATCGGATGGTAGTGCGGGCTGGAATAGGCTTCGACACAATGCGCAAAGGCATCAAGGCCAGTTCCCGCTGTGATGAACTTGGGCATGCCCACTGTCAGCTCAGGATCACAGATCACGACTGTTGGCAGAACTTTGGGATGGAAGATAATCTTCTTCGCGTGCGTTTCAGAGTTGGTGATGACGCTGGCGCGTCCGACCTCGGACCCCGTACCGGCAGTTGTCGGAACGGCGATGATCGGCGCGATAACGTCAGCGTCTGCGCGGGTCCACCAGTCGCCGATGTCCTCGAAATCCCAGACGGGCCGCGTCTGACCGGCCATAAAGGCCACCATCTTGCCCAAGTCCAGACCTGAGCCACCACCAAATGCGATTACACCGTCATGGCCGCCCGCGTTATAGGCAGCAACGCCAGCTTCCAGGTTCTTTTCATTCGGGTTGGGATCCACATCGCTGAACAGGCCGCGGCCAAGACCGGCCGCCTCCATGATATCCAGCGTCGCTGTGGTAATCGGCAGATCGGCAAGCCCTTTATCCGTGACCAGCAGAGGCTTTTTCATGCCCGCAGCCGCACAGGCTTCGGGCAGTTCCTTGATGCGCCCGGCACCAAATTTGATTGCGGTCGGATACGACCAGTTTCCAACAAGGCTCATGTCAGAGTTTCCTTCAAGATAGGGGCCTGCCTCGCCGAGGGGGAAGCGAGGCAGGCATGTCGTCCTTAGCCCGTTACCTTTTTGAGGTGGTAGGATTTGGGACGTGTCAGGTTGTGATAGCCGATGACGGACAAGCCGCCGCCGCGCCCGGTATTCTTGCAACCAGTCCAGCAAAGACCGGGGTCCAGATAGTCCGCGCGGTTCATGAACACGGTGCCGGTTTCAATGGCGTCACCTACCCGTGCCGCGCGATCCACGTCGCGGGTCCACAGGCTGGCGGTCAGGCCAAACTCGCTGTCATTCATCAACGCGATGGCCTCGTCATCCGACGACACTTTCATGATGCCGACCACCGGACCAAAGCTCTCATCCCGCATCACGCGCATATCATGAGTGACGTGGGTCAGGATCTGTGGCGTCAGGTAAGCGCCACCATCATCTTCGGCGAAGGTGTCGATATGGGCTACCGCCCCGGCTTCGACAGCCTCGGCGATCTGCGCTCGGACCTCATCAGCGAACCGGACATTGGCCATCGGACCAATTGTCGTCTCGGTATCCAGCGGATTACCCAGCTTGTAGCCCTTTACGACCTCAACCGCCTTGGCAACGAAGTCATCATAGAGGCTTTCATGCACGTAAATCCGCTCGATCCCGCAACAGCACTGGCCCGAGTTGAACATTGCCCCGTCGATCAGCGTATCAACGGCTGCAGCCAGATCGGCGTCATCCATGACATAACCGGGATCCTTACCTCCCAGCTCGGTGCCAACGCCAGTAAACGTACCCGCCGCCGCGCGCTCCATCGCCTGACCACCACCAACCGAGCCGGTGAAGTTCACGAAATCAAAAGCGTTGCCTGCAATCAGGTCGTTGGTCACATCATGGCTCAGGAACACATTCTGGAACACATCCTCAGGTACACCTGCCGAATGGAAGGCCTGTGCCATACGCTCACCCACCAGCAGTGTTTGAGTGGCATGTTTCAGGATCACAGTGTTCCCCGCAATCAGCGCGGGTGCGACCGTATTGATTGCGGTCATGTAGGGGTAATTCCACGGCGCCACCACAAAAACCACGCCATGCGGGATACGCTTGATGTAACGCTTGAACGTCTCGTCCTCGCCCACGGCGATATCAGCCAGAGACGCCTCGGCAATTTCGGCCATATGGCTGGCGCGCTCGTTGAAGCCGCCAAACTCACCGCCATAACGCACCGGGCGGCCCATCATATGCGCCAGTTCCGGCACGATCTCATCGTTCATGGCCCCAACAGCAGCCACGCCTGCCATCACAAGATCAATCCGATCCTGCAACGGGCGTGCCGCCCATTCAGCTTGTGCGGCCCGCGCGCGCGCTGCGGCTTCAAACGCAGCCTCACGCGACAGAACTTCACGTTCCGCATAAACCGATCCATCGATCGGCGAGATGCATTTCAGTGTCTGGCTCATGCCATCAACTCCACATAGAGGGCGTCTGCGCCCTGCTTCTTCTTTCAGTAACTCTGATAAACATGTGAGGTCGGCCTCACATCCCGTCTGTTACGCCCGCTCAAACCCACGAGCGACTTCCCAATCCGTCACTACGCGCTCGAATTCCTCGATCTCAACCTCGGCCGCCCGGGTATAATGATCGACCACCTCATCGCCCATGGCCGCACGTAACATGGCCGAACCATGCAACGCATCCCGCGCTGCGCGCAGGTTACCCGGGATCATTCCAGTTTCGCCTTGGTACACATCGCCCTTGGTGGGCGGCTGCAACTCCAGACCCTCTTCGATACCCGCAATCCCGGCCGCCAGCATTCCGGCCATTGCCAGATAGGGGTTCATGTCCGAGCCCGGGATCCGGCATTCTACACGAACCGCCTTGGTCCCATCCCCGCACAGGCGGAACCCAGCGGTGCGGTTGTCGACCGACCAGATGATCCGTGTGGGCGCAAAGGTGCCCTTCATGAAGCGTTTGTAGCTGTTGATGTAGGGCGCCATGAAATAGGTATAGTCGCCTGCGTATTTCAGCAGACCCGCCATGTAGCTTTTCATCAGCGCCGACATGCCCAACTCATCCGATGCGTCGTAGAAGGCAGGTTTGCCATCGGACCAGAGCGACTGGTGCACGTGCGAGGAACTGCCGACCTTGTCATGATGCCATTTCGGCAGGAACGTCGCGGCGTGGCCATGCTGCCAGGCAATCTCTTTCACTGCGTTCTTGGCGATCGAGTGATACTCGGCCGTGTCCATCGCCTGTGCGTATTTGATGTTCAGCTCTTCCTGCCCGGTTTCGGCCTCACCCTTTGAATTCTCGACCGGTATACCCGCATTCCACAGATGGTTGCGGATAGGGCGCATCACATGCTCTTCCTTGGTGGTCTGCAGGATATGATAGTCTTCGTTATAGCCCGAGATCGGCTCCAGATCCCGGAAGCCTTCCTTGCGGATCTGGTCAAAGCTCTTCTCGAACAGGAAAAATTCCAGCTCGGTAGCAGTCATCGCGTCATAGCCCATGACCTTTAGACGATTGACCTGCTTTTTGAGGATGGCCCGAGGTGAATGCGGCACCTCATCATGCGTGTGGTGATCCAGCACGTCGCACATCACCATCACCGTACCTTCCAGCCACGGCACCGGTCGCAATGTATCCAGATCGGGTTTCATGACGTAGTCGCCATAGCCCCGCTCCCAACTGGTCGAGGCGTATCCGTCGGGCGTGCCCATCTCAAGATCGGTGGCCAGCAGATAGTTGCAGCAGTGGGTCTCTTCCCACGCGCCTGCCACAAAATGCCCTGCATGAAACCGCTTGCCCATCAACCGGCCCTGCATGTCCACCATGCAAACCAGAACCGTATCTACGGCCCCTTCTGAAACCTGGGTCTTGAGATGTTCGAACGTGAGCATGTGCCACCTTTATGCTGACCGGTCTCAGAGATCACCGGCTATTCAATCCGTTTGACCCGCCCCACAAAAGGGGCGGGTCGTTTTGGCAAAGTCTTAGCCGTAGCGATAAGGCCGGCCAGCTTTTTGCATGGTTGCGTTGTACTGTTTGAAGATTTCGACAACCTTCGCCTTTACAGGGCTTTCGGCTGCGATTTCATCCCAGAACTTGACGGCAGCCTCTTCGACCTGCGCCCATTCTTCATCCGGGATCGTGGTCAGTTTCAGCTTGTCGCCATTGACGCGCAGGGACGCTTCGCCACCCCAATACCACCACTGACGGTAGTAATGTGATTGGTCACAGCAGACCTTGAACAGGGTCTTCAGATCTTCGGGCAGTTCGTTCCAGCGATCCATGTTGGCAAAGAAGTGACCCGCCCATGCGCCCGACACGTTGTTGGTCAGGAAGTAGTTGGTCACGTCCGCCCAGCCGACTGTGTAGTCTTCGGTGATGCCGGACCATGCGATGCCGTCCAGCTCGCCGGTCTGTACCGCAACTTCAATGTCTTCCCATGGCAGGGTGACAGGAACAACGCCGAACTGCGACAGGAAGCGACCCGCTGTCGGGAAAGTAAAGATGCGCTTGCCCTTCAGGTCCGCTAGACTGTTGATCGGGTCTTTGGTCGCAAAGTGGCACGGATCCCATGCACCGGCAGAGATGTGCTTTACGCCGACCTTCGAGTATTCCTCGTCCCAGATCTCATTCAGACCGTACTGGTTGAAGAGAACCGGCACATCCAGCGAATAGCGCGATGCAAACGGGAAGTAGCCGCCAAACACGGTCACTTCGGTCGGGGACGCCATCGAGTCATCATCCGACTGCACCGCATCAATTGTGCCGCGCTGCATGGCGCGGAACAGCTCGCCCGTCGGAACCAGCTGATCTGCATAGAACAGTTCGATCTGCATCCGGTCACCAGCGATGTCGTTGAACATCTTGATTGCAGGGTCGATCACATGCTCGGCCAGTGCCGGGCCCGCATAGGTCTGCATCCGCCATCTGATCGTCGATTGCGCCAGCGCCGGTGTTGCCAAAGCAGCAGCAGGTGCCGCTGCGGCCCCTTTTAGAAATGTACGTCTGTTCGTCATTCTCTCTCTCCGTTGGTCAGTTTCAAATTTGCGAAAGGATATCCCCTCACCCTTGTCCCGGTTGGTCCGGGATCATTTGTTGTAAATGTAATCCGGCAGCCACAGCGCGATCTGTGGGAAGGTCATGATGATGGCCAATGCAAGTGTCATCACCAGAACGAACGGCAGAATAGAACCGTAGATGTCGCGCAGTGAAATCTCGGGCGGAGCCATGGCCCGCATCAGGAACAGGTTATAGCCGAACGGCGGTGTCATATAGGCGATCTGCGTGGTGATCGTATAGAGCACGCCGTACCAGATCAGGTCGAAACCCAGCTCACCCACTAGCGGGACGTACAGCGGGGCAACGATCACCAGCATCGCGGTATCGTCCAGAAAGGTGCCCATCAGAATAAAGCTGAGCTGCATCAGGATCAGGATCATCCAAGGGTTCAGGCCCAGACGTTCCGTGAACAGATTTTCGATCGCACGTACCGCGCCCAGACCATCGAACACCGCGCCAAACGCCAATGCAGCAAGAATAATCCACATGAACATGCAGGTAATGCCAAGGGTTGAGCGTACAGAGGTTTCAAAGACCTCACGGGTCATTCGCCCTTTCAAAACGGCTGCCGCAAAAGCGGTCAGCGCACCAATGGCCGAGCTTTCAACAAGCGAGGTCCAGCCGTTGACAAAGGGAACCATCATCGCCGCAAAGATCCCGATCGGCAGCAGACCCGCGCGCAAGAGGCGCAGTTTTTCCGCCATCGGCACATCTCGCTCTTCCTTCGGCAGCGCAGGACCCAATTCCGGATTAATCTTGCAACGGATCACGATGTACAGAATGAACATCGCCGCCATCATCAGGCCCGGCAGAATACCTGCCAACCAAAGCTGACCAACCGGTTGCCTTGCAATCATTGCATAGAGCACAAGTACCACGGATGGCGGCACCAGAATCCCCAGGGATGACCCGGCCTGAATGACCCCGGTCACCATCTTCTTGTTGTAGCCGCGTTTGAGCAATTCCGGCAAAGCGATGGTGGCACCGATGGCCATACCGGCAACGCTCAATCCGTTCATGGCCGAAATCAGAACCATCAGCCCGATTGTACCGATGGCCAGACCACCGTTCAGCCCGCCCATCCACACGTGGAACATCTTATAGAGATCGTCGGCGATTTTGGACTCTGCCAATACATAGCCCATGAAAATGAACATCGGTAGTGTCAGCAGCGGGTACCATTTCATCAGCTTCATGGCGGCGGCAAAGCCGATATCGTACCCCCCACGGTCGCCCCAAAGCAAAAGCGCGGCGACGACAGCAACAAACCCGATGGCACCGAATACACGCTGCCCGGTCAGCAGCATCAGCATCATGGTCGAGAACATCAGGATGGCGATCAATTCGTATGACATCAGATCACCTCACGCGGGATGTCGTCGCCCTTGAGGCGGAGAATATCTTTGAAAAGCTCGGATATGGCCTGCAGCAGCATCAAAAACAGGCCGAGGACCATGATCACCTTGATCGGCCAGAGATAGGGTCGCCAGGCGGTCGGGCTGCGCTCGCCATATTGCAGCGAATAGCTCAGCGAGTCGTACCCGCCATAGATCATCACGCCGAGATAGACGATCAGGAAGAAAACGGTAATCGCATCGGTCCAGGCCCGCCTGCGATGCGACCATTCACTGTACAGGAGGTCCATCCGTACATTCGATCCCATCTGAACCGAATAAGGCCCGCCAAGGATGTAGTAGGCAACCATCGCGAACTGCGCCATTTCCAAGGTCCAGAGCGAAGGAAGAAAGAAAGTTTTTGAGACCGAAGACCAGAGCAGAATGCCCATCATCACAAAGATGCCGTACATGACCACACGGCCAATCCAGCGGTTCATACGGTCAATGACCGCCACATATCCCCGCATGAACTTCATGCCTGCCTTCCTGCTCTCATATCTTTGCCTCAACCTGAGAAAGCTCATCAACCACTGATCGCAGGATCGGCGCCAGCTGACCGGCGATGCGGTTTATGCCTGTGGGTGTGTCGATCAGATCGTTACGCACTTCGATCATCACATTTGGAATGCCACGTGAGATCGCATGCTCACGCAACGTGTGCGTGACACCATCGGTGGCGGAATAAGGTTCGTTCAATGCCACGCGCAGTCCACTGTCTTTGGCATGGCGAAGCATGATCTGAGCCGCACGATCATCCGCATCGTGCAGAATGCCCAGTTCGACGGCCCGAACCTTACCCTTATACACCGGTGTAAAGCTGTGCATGGTAATCAGCACAGGCGGTGCGGGCCTTGCGTCCAATGTCGATGCCAGCAGCTGCCGAAATGGTTCATAAACCTCCCGTATCCGCCGGGTCCTTTGATCATCGGACAGATTTTGGTTGCCGGGAACCGGGAACACTTCGCTTAGCTGAGGCATCGCATCCGCACGTTCTGGCGGGCGGTTGCAGTCATAGACCAATCGGCTGACACGCGAGTGAACCAATGGCGCGTCCAGCGCCCCCATCAGTTCCACAGACAACTCAAACGCACCGATGTCCCAGGCCGCGTGCGAACGCGCGGCAGCCTCATCCAGCCCCAGCCCGTTCAAAGACACCGGGATAAAACGACTGGCATGCTCGCAGACCAGAACGGCAGACGCACCGCCCCGCGCATTCAGTGCGCGCGCCGCTGGTGCCTCGGTCGGCTGTAGCAATGATGACTCGGTATCAATTGGCATAGGTAACATTTGCTACAGCGGAAACTAAACTGTCAAGAAAATTACTGTAGACAAAATTACAAACACAAATATTCTGTAACGAATTGAAAAAAGAGGGGCCGATGGCAACCGTCGCCAAACTTGTCAAACAGCGAATACAGGATGAGCTTGATGGCCTGACCCGGTCAGAGCGCCAGCTGGCGTCGATCCTGTTGCAGGACTATCCCATGGCCGGGCTGCAATCGATCACCAAGCTCGCGGCAGCGGCTCAGGTTTCAACCCCGACGGTGATCCGTATGGCGCGCAAGTTGGGTTTTGACGGGTTCCCGGACTTGCAGGAAGCGCTCCGCGAAGAGGTTGCAGCGCAGATCAAGAAACCGATCTCCAAGCGCGACGCCTGGGTTGTGGATGACGAGGCCGAGCATCCTATCACCCGGTTTGCACAGGCCGTCTGGACCAACATGCGCCACACGCTGGAACGCCTCGACAAAGAGATGTTCGACGCGGTTGCTCAGCTATTGGCAGACACGGATCGGCATCTTTATGTGGTTGGCGGGCGCATCACCCGATCTAACGCCGATTACCTGTTCAACCATATGCAAATCATTCGCCCCAACGTGACCATGTTGGGCAATTCCGCCAATGTCTGGCCTCAATATCTGCTGGATATGGACGAAGCATCGGTCTTGGTGATCTTCGACATCCGCCGGTATGAGGCACATCTGGAGAAGCTGGCTCAGGTTGCGTCGAGCCGAGGAGTTACGGTAGTTCTGTTCACCGACCAATGGGGTTCTCCAATCGGCAGGACCGCTGATTACACGTTTCATGCATTGGTCGAGGCACCATCCAGTTGGGATTCGACCATCGCCCTGCAACTGATCTCGGAAACTCTGATTGCCGAAGTGCAAGAAGCGCGCTGGGATGAAAGCAAGGAGCGAATCGAAGAGCTGGAACGCTATTTCTCTTCGACCCGGATTTTTCGAAGCCACGAAACGTGACGGCTAAAATCATTACATTTCAATCGCATTGAAGTTCTTGATCTCGTTTGACCTGCCACAGGCTCAAGGCTAATTACTAATATAAGTTAGCATTATCAGAGGCTTGGATTTGCTACGGCAGTGGCACAACTACACCGCCTGTTCTGACAATCCTTTGCCGCCAGTAGATCAAAACAGGAAAATTATTGCCTACCAAATCCATCATATTTTCAGCATTCTCGCAAAACGTGAGAGAAAACCAGCCGGGCGAGCAAACTATCGCCAGCTTTC
Source organism: Roseibium sp. RKSG952 (assembly GCF_009711355.1). Classification (NCBI taxonomy): domain Bacteria; kingdom Pseudomonadati; phylum Pseudomonadota; class Alphaproteobacteria; order Hyphomicrobiales; family Stappiaceae; genus Roseibium; species Roseibium sp. RKSG952. The sequence goes on from NZ_SMMF01000950.1 coordinate 125,877, forward strand.
ACCCTTACGTTGCCAGCGCCTCTACAGCTAGTTGTTCGCTACTGATACGCACAATGGGCATATTGATATCTGTTGGCCAAAACCTGTACCGCTTTGGCCTGTCAAAGATGCCTCGAATGAAAGACAAGGGCCACGCATCGTGAGTTTCAAAAACCAAGCATCTGCACCGCCGCGCCACGAGCTTCGTAAAGTGCGCAATCAGGGGACGATGTTCCTTGCTCTGGCTTTTTTGTTCAGCATCTTCGTAAACCTGCTGATGCTGACGGGCCCACTGTTCATGCTGCAGGTTTATGACCGGGTGTTGGGTTCACGTGCGGTTGAGACACTGACCGCGCTCTTCCTGCTGGTGGCTTTGCTCTATGGGCTGATGGCGATGCTTGATTTCGCCCGGGGCCGCATTGTGGCCCGGTTCGGAGCTCGGTTTCAATCCACACTGGATCAACGCGTTTTCGATGCCACCCTGCGCCGCGCTCTGCTTCCGCAGGCGCGTTCCGCCCCGGCAACGGCGCTGCGCAATCTGGAATCGATTCAGAACCTTTGCTCATCGCCTATTTTGCTGGCAGTCATGGACATTCCATGGACCCCGGTTTTTCTGGCGGCCATATTCCTGTTTCATCCCCTGCTGGGGTGGCTCGCCGTAGGTGGTGGTGCATTGCTGATCGTGATCGCAATACTCAATCAGGCACTGACCCATCGCAAAGTGGCCGCGGCGCAATCTGCCTCGGCGCGCGCAAACTCATTCTCGGAACATGCACGTCAGGCAGCTGAAGTCGTGCGATCGCAGGGCATGCAGGAAGACGTTACAAAGCGCTGGTTGAAACAACGCTCTGACGCGCTGTCGCAAACGATCGCGGCCAGTGACTGGACCGGCAGCTTTACCTCACTGACAAAATCCCTGCGCCTGTTCCTGCAATCCGCGATGCTGGCCTTGGGGGCGTGGCTGGTGCTGCAAAACGAAATGACAGCTGGCGCAATGATCGCAGGGTCCATCCTGTTGGGCCGCGCGCTGGCGCCCGTGGAACAGGCCGTAGGGCAATGGGGCACGATCGAGAGAGCACGATCTGCGTGGTCCTCACTGAATCAGTTCCTCGATAGTACGCCACCCGAAGCGCCTCGAACCAAATTGCCGGTTCCCGAAGCACGGCTGACCGCAAAGGGTCTGACGGTGATCCCCCCCGGTGCATCTGGGCCGACCTTACGCAATGCTTCGCTGCAGCTCGAGCCCGGGAAGGCCCTTGGCGTTATCGGCAAAAGCGGCTCAGGCAAAACCACCCTTGCCAAGGCCTTACTGGGCCTTTGGCCGCCTGCGGTCGGCGAGATCAGACTGGGTGGTGCCACGCTGGATCAATACGACCCAAATGATCTGGGTCGCCACGTGGGTTACCTGCCGCAACAAGTCACGTTGTTCAATGGAACGGTGGCGGAAAACATCGCGCGGATGTCTCAGCAGCCAGATCCTGACGCGGTCGTCGCCGCTGCCAGAAAGGCAAACGCGCATGAACTGATCCTGAGCCTGGAAAAGGGATACGATACGTTCCTGGAAGGAAATGACAGTCAGCTTTCCGGTGGTCAAAAACAACGGATCGCATTGGCAAGAGCGTTATATGGCGACCCGGTTCTGCTGATCCTGGACGAACCGAACTCGGCCCTTGATGCCGATGGAACCGAGGCATTGAACGCAGCGATCCGCGGCCTGAAAGCAGAAGGCAAAGCAGCAATTGTCATGACACACCGACCACAGGCGATCTCAGAATGTGATGATCTGGTCGTCATCGAAAAGGGGCAAGTCGTCAAATCCGGCAGCCGGGACGAGGTACTGGGTTCGATGGTGCAGAACGCCAATGTCATCAAGCGGCAACTCAACAAGGTGGGTGAATAATGGCGGGTAACCAAACACGACCGGCCTGGCGTATTACCGTTCCGGCCATTGTCGGCTTTGTCGCACTGGCCATCCTTGTCGGCGGCATTGGTGTATGGAGTGTTCGGACACGTCTGGCCGGCGCAATTGTCTCTCAGGGCGTGATCGAGGTTCAAAGCAACCGGCAGGTGATCGAGCACCCTGACGGGGGCGTTGTTGGGGAAATCTTCGTCCGAGACGGTGATGAGGTTGCTTCCGGTGCCATGTTGCTGAGGCTGGATGATACCTTTCTGGCATCTGAAAAGTTCATCGTTGAATCTCAACTGTTCGAGCTGCTGGCCCGCAAAACCCGACTGGAAGCTGAGCGTGATGGTGTGGATGAGGCCACGCTGGACGCAAAATTGCAGGAATTGAAGGATCAGGAACCAATCGATCCGGGGCTTTTGGCAGGTCAGGCCCGCCTGTTTGCGGCACGTCTGGAAACTCTTGCCCAGAAGACCGACCAGCTTGGTAAGCAAAGAATTCAGATCGAAAGTGAAATCGATGGAACCGAAGCCCAGTTGGTTTCCTTGCGCCGACAGGTCGAACTTATCGGCGAAGAGCTGGAAGATCAGCAGAGCCTGCTGACGCGCGGCCTGACCCAGGCCAGCCGCGTCTCGGCCCTGCAACGAGAAGAAGCCAGCCTGACCGGTCAGATCGGCAATCTGGAAGCAGCAGTCGCACGGCTCAAAGGTCAGATTGCAGCAACCGAAATTCAGATTGTCGAACTTGCTGCCACCCGGCGGGAAGAAGCGATTACACAATTGCGGGATGTTCAGTCTCAGGTCGTCGAACTGTCGGAACAAAGGTTGTCGCTGACCGAGCGTCTGTCACGCCTCGACATTCGTTCGCCGGTGTCGGGGACTGTCTACGGCAGTCAGGTCTTTGCTGTGCAGTCGGTGATCCAACCCGCTGAACCTATGATGTATGTTGTGCCACAGGACACGCCATTGTTGGTAGCCGCCCGGGTGGATGCCATCCATGTGGATCAATTGCATCTGGGTCAGCCTGTTGCCTTACGATTTCCGGCCTTCAATCAAAAGGACACACCGGAAATCGAAGGTCATGTAATCAACGTGTCCGCTGATACTTTCACCGATGAAAACTCGGGCCTGACTTTCTATCGCGCCGAGGTTGTTCCGGATGAGGGACAGGTCGAACGCCTGAATGGGCAAAACCTGCTGCCCGGCATGCCGGTCGAAACACTGATCAAGACGGATGAACGGACACCGCTGTCATATCTTGTCAAACCGCTGGCGGATTACTTCAATCGGGCCTTCCGAGAATAACCGGGTAGAAAGCGCCGCCCAAGATCGGGGCTCAGGCAGCGAGCATTCAAACGGCTTCGAGATTACCCAGCAGGATCGAAGTCATCTCGGTTGTCACCACCCCGTCGACCGCTGTGACTGACACACCTGTTTCGTAGTCGACATTGGTTCGGGTCATACCGGACAGATCGGCATCAGCATCCAGAAAGACCCACTTCGCTTCATGCGGAGTAGGTTGACCAACGGCAACTTGAAGAATGGCCAGCGCATCAAGTGCGTTGATCGTCCCATCCTGATTAATATCCGCCGCAATCAGGTTCTCTGGGGCGGCGGGCCCCCATGTCGGATCAAGGCCGACGGACATGCGCAATACCTGCAACGCATCAAGCGCAGTAATCTCAGCGCTGGCCGTGGAGTAACTTTTGACGACGTCTAACTCGCCCTGAAATGTTCCGTCAGGCAGACCTAAGTCAAACCGTCCTTCGGAATCTGCAGTGGCTACGACGGTGCCTCCACCCTGTGGTGTAAACCGTATTTCCGCATCAGCGAGCGCCGGGTTGTCTGTTTCCGTACTGATATTGACGTCCCCCAAAACACCGGGTGAACCGGGCGGGGTCAGGCCACCGAAATCCCCAAAATAAACCGGAACGTGGTCAGGTCCGTCAAAACCGCTCCCAAACACATCCGCACTTGTCAGTGGACCACCTGCTGCTGAAATGACCTCGATCGTTTCGTCACGGTATTCGATCCGGGCACCCTGCGCCGTTGAGTTGAAACTTAGCTGGGCCGGGCTGCGCAACAGCAGATAGTCGAACATATCCAACCTGTCGGTTCCGGCTTCGAAATCGGTAATCGTGGTCAGTTCGCTGCCAGAACGCATAACAAAGATGTCCGCTCCGCTTCCGCCACTCATCGTCGTGGCACCCGCCCCCGCGATGAGAATGTCATCTCCATCTCCGGCCATCAGAGTTGAGCTGAGGATACTACCGGTCAACATATCATCCTGTGCCGAGCCTGAAACCACACCAGACCCCTCACGAACAACACCCAGATCCCCAACCGAAACCGTCAACTGAGTCAGACCTGCGTCCTCTTGCGAAGCTGCAAATATCTGCAGTTCGTCCCCCACATGGGCAACAGTAAGCGTCTGAACATTCTGCAACCCGCTGGCCAACGTATCTGCGAAACTGTCCAGATGGATGAGTTGGCCTTCTGGCGTCATGGTAAACAAGGTGATTCCGTCATCGCCTCCGCCTGCCACGACAAACACTCTGCCGTCGACGTCGATGACTGACAGGTCCTGAACCGATTCAAAACGGGTATGGAGCGTGTCCAGTACGTGATCGGTAGGCGTCAGTTTTCCGTCCGCACCCATATGCATGACACTGATTGAGTTGCTGCCCGCGCCCGCCACGACAACCCAGGAATTTCCGTAAGCCTGCACCACTTCAACTGCAGTTGGGGCGTTGATTCCAAGCGTCGCAATCGCGTCCCCATTGTCGATGGTGTTCAGCACACCCGAATTCGGATTGATCCCATAAGTGTTGATCGAACTGCTCGCCGCATCCGCCGCGACGATGAACTGCCCCGTACCCACCTGCAGTGTCTGAAGCGAATCGGCCACCCCCGAGATTGCTCCGGTCAGGCTCAGCGATCCGTCTGCGTTCACACTATACGTGTTGATCTGGTCGGTATCTTCATGCGCAATGGTCAGCAGGCTCGTCGCACCCAAAGACACCTGAACCACTGCAGAGATATCGCCTCCACCGATCAGCGTTCCGGTTTCCTGCAGCGCGCCAATGGTTCCGTCGGCGTTGAGTGCGTATCCAACAAGGCCCGTAGCCGTATCTACATCCAATATCAGTTGATCATTTCCCGCCAGCGACACGGGCACACCACTGCGTCCGACCTGCATGCTGATCGAACCAGTAAAGTACTGTTCATCGATTACTTGCGGAGCACCACCCTCCACAATCCGCCAGGCTACGACACCGCCGCCAGGACCTGTCGTGCTGTACATATACGTGACACCGTTAAACGTTTTTAAAGCCGTATCGCCGATACCTGAATCGAGCGCCGGCTTCCCCGTTGCCACCACTCTTTCGAACTGAAGCGTCATTGCAAATCACCCCCGTGCCACCGCTGGCATTGAAATCAGGATGATCAGGCGCCCGGACCGAAACCAGAGCAGGAATGTGGTGAAAACGAGAAGTTCGGCTCCAGTTTAACTCAATTTTTCTGGTCCGACCGCATGGATAACCGGGTGACAAGAACAATGAACAGAATTCGGCAAATGCCGAACTGTCGCCGGATTGCTTGCGGCCATCAAAGGTGAGGGCACGATGATGAAAGAACCCGTTTCGAATAAACAAGCGAACTCGGAAAATCTGCCTGAAGACGGGCGCAAAAAGCATGTGAGGCAATGGCTGGATCGCAAGATGCGGCAATGGGCTGGTCGCGGAATTGCGGGAGGATTAGGTTCAAGTCTGATGGCATTGCCCGCGCTGGGTCAGGC
>NZ_SMMF01000800.1:0-10421 GCF_009711355.1 Roseibium sp. RKSG952
CAGATGAAAATGGGCAGAATTGGCGCGTTCGGCTGCCCAGACCAGCAATATGCAGACGTCTTAAAAAGCACAGTCAGACGCATCTTGCGCCCGTCCGGAGCACATAGGCACTAGCCAATACGCGCCGGCAGGACATCAGACTACCGGCCCAGTGTTCCGGTTGCCGACAGCCGGGCTCCGAACGCTGCCGGTTTGGCAGCATCGCGCGTCTTTTTCTGGAACAGGCCCCGTTTTCCCGGCACGGGCTTGAACGCATCCGTCAACCCCACCACGGTCTCGGCTGCCCCCAGAACGAGAAAACCGTCTTCCGGCAGGGACTTGGCAAGACGCGCCAGCACTTCCGTCTTGGTCGGCTGATCGAAATAGATCAGGACGTTCCGGCAGAAGATGATGTCGAACTCGCCAAGATAACTGAAGCTTTCAAGCAGATTGAGGGCCTTCCACTCGACCATGGCCCGGAGCGTGGCGTTGATCTGCCAAAGATCTCCCTTCTGCTCGAAATACTTCAAAAGCATCTGGATCGGCAGGCCGCGCTGTACCTCGAACTGGCTGTAGATGCCCTTGCGGGCCTTGTCCAGCACCTCCGCCGACAGGTCCGTGCCCAGAATGCGCGTCCGCCAGCCGGGCATCCGGGCTTGCGCTTCCCTGAGGCAGATCGCCAGCGAGTAAGGCTCCTGGCCACTGGAGGCTGCAGCACACCAGATACGCAATGCCTTCGACGACGCGCGGGCCTCCATCAGGGACGGCAGCATCGTGTCCTTGAAATGCTCGAACGGCGTCTTGTCGCGGAAGAAGAAGGTTTCGTTTGTGGTCATCGCCTCGACCACGTCCGTTTCAAGCTTGCGATTGCCGCCGCGCCGCAAGACACCGATCAGGTTGCTGAGCGTTTCCAGCGCTCCCGTGCGCACGACCGGAAGCAGACGGCTTTCGACCAGATATTGCTTGTCTTCGGAAAGCACCAGACCCGAGCGGGCCTTGAGAAACTCTCTCAAAAAGTCGAATTCGGCCGGGGTCATCGCGTTTTTCCTTTCAAGACGCGGGCCAGCTTCGGGCCAATTTCGGAAAGTGGCAGAATGTCGGAGCACAGACCTGTCGCAGCAGCCGCACCGGGCATGCCCCAGACAACGCTGGTCGCCTCGTCCTGCGTGACAATGCTGCCACCGCCGGCTGCAATGCTGCGAATGCCATTGGCACCATCATGCCCCATGCCGGTCAGGACGACCGCCAGTGCAGAGGATCCATAGGCTTTCGCCACACTGTCAAACATCGGGTCAATGGCAGGCTTGCAAAAGTTGATCGGCGGATCGTCGGTCAGGCGGAGCTTGACCGCACCGGCCTCCTTTTCGACGATCATGTGCTTGCCGCCCGGGGCCACATAAATCTGGCCGCCGCGCAGGATCTCTCCATCCTCACCTTCCCGGGCCGGACGCAGGGCCGCCTTGCCGACATGTTCCGCCAAAATGGCGGTAAATGTCGGCGGCATATGCTGTGTGATCAGAACCGGAACCTCGTTCATCGCCGTTCCGACCTGCCGCATCACTTCCTGCAGCGCCTGCGGACCGCCGGTCGAGGCGCCGAGCGCCAGAACCCTTGGCCGGATCGAGGAATACGGCCGGGTCACAAAACGGGCGGCACCGGGCTTGACGGGCGCCGGAGCACCACGAAACGCATCGCGGGTATTGATCTGCCGGGGTGTCGATACGCGCGATGACGGGGTTGCCGTCCGGCCTGCAAGTGTCTCTGCCCGCATCGTGCGGACCGGCCCGCGCATGCGGCGTGCCCTGGCCCCCAATGCCTTGACCTTTTCAATCAGCTCGCGGCGAAAATCGATGCTTGTTGTGACTTCCGATGTGGTTTCGGGTTTCGGCACATAATCGGCCGCGCCCAATGACAGGGCCTTCAAGCTGGTTTCCGCGTTGCGCCGCGTAAGCGTGGACGCCATGATCACCACGAGATCACGCTTTTTCGCCAGCATCAGGGGCAGCGCGGTCATGCCGTCCATCTCCGGCATCTCGATATCGAGCACCACCACGTCCGGATTGATCTTTTCGATATCGTCGACCGCAAGTTTGCCGTTCCGGTACGACCCGACCACTTCGATGGCCTTGTCCTCCCCCAGCCAGCGGGTCAGCAACCCGCGGATCACAACCGCATCATCGACAACCATCACCCGGAGCGGGTCGTTTCCTGCGCTAGTACCGGCGGAGATGTTCTTGTGCGCTAACGCCATTTATGTATCCGCCAAAAATCAGATAAGGCCGACTTCCTGGAATTTTGCTTCCACGATTTCCCTGTCGAACGGCTTCATGATGTATTCGTTGGCCCCTGCACTGATCGCCCGGGCAATGTGGGCCACATCATTTTCCGTCGTGCAAAAGACCACCACCGGCGCGTCCCCGCCTTCTTCGTCCCGCAAACTGGTCAAAAACTCGAGGCCATCCATCACCGGCATGTTCCAGTCCAGAAGGATGGCATCGGGCATGGCTTTCCGGCAGGCGTCCAGTGCCTGTTTTCCATCTGCCGCTTCAGTGATTTCGAAGCTCAAGTCTTCGAGAATGCGCCGGGCCACCTTGCGGATGACGCTCGAGTCATCAACGACGAGGCACTGTTTCATTGGGCTCCACTCCAGTTCCGAACAACCCCTTTGGGTTACTCTATCCTACGCTGCCGCCATGGGTTCGGTAAACATGGCACCGAGCAAACGATCAACGTCAAGAATAACCATTAATTGACCGTCGAGGCGATGGACGCCACCGGAGATTTCTGCCCAGCGCTTGTCAAGGTTGGACGGATTCGGCTCTGCCGAACTTGCCGCCAAGGTAAGCACCTCGCCGACAGTGTCGATCACGAGCCCATAGCTTTCATGTTTGTACTCGATGCCGACCGCCATCATCTGCCCGTCTTCGAGAGGCGGCAAATGCAGGCGGCGGCGCATGTTGATGGCCGTCACGATGCGGCCGCGCAGGTTCAGGACACCGGCAACTTCCGGAGCCGACAACGGCACACGGGTCACGCTTTCGGGCACGAACACGTCATGAACTTGCGCAATCGGCAAGCCAAACAGCTGCCCGCCGATCACCACGGTCACATATTGGATCATGTCGCTTCCGGCAGCGACCTTCTTGTCCAGAACACTCATGCAGCAACTCCCAATTCACCGGAGAAGATGTCCTTCAATGCCGCAATCAGACCGGGGCGGTCGAACTTGGCTACATAATCATCAAAGCCCGCTTGCCGGCCCCGCTCGATCGAGGCAGGGGTCACCATGGCCGACAAGGCCAGCACCGGCAGATGCCGGAATCGCGGATCCCTGCGCAACCCCTCGCAGAATTCGAAGCCGTTGATCTGCGGCATTTCGATGTCGCTGACAACCGCGTTGAACTCGGCACCGTTTTCGAGAAGTTCGAAGGCCTGGGCCGCACTTTCACAAGTGGTCACATCGTAGCCGGCAGCCTTCAGAACGGGCGTCAGCATGTTCCGGAAGAACGCGCTGTCATCGACAAACAGCACTTTCTTGGTCAGTGCCTCGATGTCCATTTCCTTGCGCATGAACCAGTCTTCAAAGGCCTGCGGCAGGTAATAGCCGAGATCAAGGATTTCAGTCGCCTTGTCCTTGACGATCGCCGATCCGAGAATGCCCGGGCGTTCCGAACCAACCTCGATGTCCATCCGGTCCTCGACAATATCGACAATCTCGTCGACCACGAGGCCCATGGACCGTCCACTGTCGGAGAATACCAGCATCGGCTGGGTGCCCTCGGACTTGTGCGTATCGCCGGTGTTGACATAAACGAGCGGCATCAAAGCGCCGCGGTACTGGACGAGGTCCCGGCCGTTGGAACGCTCGATCTTGCTGACCTCGAATTCCTCAAGGCGCGTGACCAGCGAGAGTGGCACCGCCTTCGGCTCCGGCGAACCGGCCCGGAACAGGAGCAGGGAAATCGTGCTCTGCCCGGTAATCGCCTTGCGGCTTTGATTTTCGGCCTCTTCTTCTGCCTGCTCGGTCACCGACCCCGAGGCATGGCTGGCCATGGCGCTAGCCACGCCGTTCGGGTCGATGATCATGATGACCGATCCGTCGCCCAGAATGGTGTTGCCAGAGAACATGGTGAGATTGCGCAGCATCGAGGACATCGGCTTGACCACGATTTCCTCGGTGTGGAACACCGCATCGACGACAACGCCGAAAGTCTGGCTGCCCACCTGCATGACCACGATGAAGCCGTTGTCGGCATCAAGCGCTTCTTCGGCCGCAGCTTCATCGACAATGCCGAGGAGCTGCGACATGTGCACAAGCGGCAAGAGCTTGTTGCGCAACCGCAGCACGGGCGTGTCCTTGATCCGCTCGATCCGGTGTTCCGAATTGGTCTGGACCCGGACAAGCTCCACCACGGACAGCTGCGGGATCGCGAAGCGGTCCCCGCCAGCCTCGACGATCAGGGTCGAGACGATCGCCAGCGTCAGCGGGATCTTGATGATGAAGCTCGTACCCTTGCCCGGCGTCGAGCGGAGGTCGACGGTACCGCCGATCAGTTCAATGTTGTTCCTGACCACGTCCATGCCGACACCACGGCCGGACACGCTCGTGACATTGGCCGCCGTCGAGAATCCGGCGGCAAAGATGAACTTGTGGACCTGCGCGTCCGACATCTTGTCGAACTCGGCTTCGGTTGCCAGCCCGCGTTCCAAGACCTTCGACTTGATCTTCTGAACGTCGAGGCCCTTCCCGTCGTCACGGACCTCGATGATGATGTGGCCGCCTTCATGATAGGCCGCGAGCGTGATCGTGCCTTTTTCCGGTTTCCCGGCCGCGCGGCGCTCTTCCGGCGTTTCCAGACCGTGGTCTGCGGAGTTCCGGACCATGTGGGTCAACGGGTCCTTGATCATTTCGAGGACCTGGCGATCCAGTTCCGTCTCGGCACCGATCATTTCCAGTTCGATCGGCTTGTGCAGATCCTGCCCCAGATCGCGCACGATGCGCGGGAGCTTCTGCCAGGCGTTCCCGATCGGCTGCATGCGGGTCGCCATGACCCCTTCCTGCAGTTCCGCGGTCACGTTCGAAAGACGCTGCAAGGGAACCTTGAACTCGCTGTCCTCGTGGCGGCGGACAATCTCCAGAAGCTGGTTGCGGGTGAGCACCAGCTCCGACACCATGGTCATCAAGTGTTCAAGCGTATCGACCGCGACGCGGATGGTCTGGTTCGAGACCGACCCGCCGGATGCCTTCTTGTCGCCTGTATCAGCCCCGTTGCCGGATGCTTTTTCGGGCTCTTTGTCGGCTTTCGGCGCGATTTCCTTCACAACCGCAACAGGTGCGGTTGCAGGTTCTTCCAAGGTAGCAGCCAGCTCGATCTCCACCTCGGTTTCCCGAAACGCGCGTTCAAGCTCATCCAGCGACACTTCGCCCGGACGCAACGGACGTTCAAGGGCCTGGTCGGGAAGATCGCCGCTTTCGCCCGTCCCGGCGTCTTCGGCGGCAACCTGCGCATCAGCTGCTCCCAACCCGGCCATGGCCGCTTCGGCCATCATGGACATGTCCTCGAGCTGGCCGATGAGATCGGTGTCATCGCCCTGAGGTTCTTCGCCTTCGGACGCTTCCAGCTCTGTCAGGATTTCCTTGATCCGGTCAATCGATGCCAGGGTCAGGCTCACCGCATCGGGTGTCACCTCCGCCCCCTCGCGGAATTTGCCCATCAGTGTTTCGGCTGCATGCGCAATTGCTTCGAGCCGGGGCAACCCGAGAAAGCCGCAGGTTCCCTTGATGGTGTGCACGAGACGAAAGATGTTGTCGAGGATCCGGGCATTGTTCGGCTCCTTTTCGAACTTCACAAGTTCGACGTCGACGACATCCAGACTTTCATTTGTCTCGGTTATAAATTCCCTGAGAAGGTCATCCATGGCCTGTTCTCACCCGACTGTTACTGGTACCGCGTCCCGACCGGGACGATTGGACGGGGTAGTCCATCGGCGGGAGGGTGGGCTAAAAACAGTTAAGATACGCTGAAACCGGCATGGAGAATTGTAACTTCAGGCTTTAAATTAGGCTAGCTGAAATTTTAACGTTTTCGTCATTTTTGTCCATTGCCAAACGCATGCCGCACTCCCGTGCAAGCAAAAGTGTATAGATTGACTGAACGGAATGGGCATCGACACGCTCGGGCTCTTCACCAGACAGGGTCTCTTTCATGCCAAGCGGGATCTTCGAGTTGATCCCGGACGCGGTCACCGTGAAGGCCGGCTGTTTCGCATCGCCCGTCATTGCCACCAGGATCTTGCCACCGCGTGGCACGCACTGGTTGGCAATCAGGATCAGGTTCAGAAGGAGCTTGACGAAGTCCTTCGGCATCAATTGCCGGTCGACCTGCCAATCAAGGTCGGACTTTTCATTCTCCATGAACCCGCTGGCAACCACATGCGCGTCCCCGATATCAATTTCAGCACCCGCCGATCCCGCTGCACCGAAAGCCAGCCGGGCAAACTGGAGCTTTGCGGATGCCTGTCGGGCACTCTTGCGGATCAGGTCCATGGCGAACTCGCGCATGTCCTCCGAGCCTTCCTCGTCCAAAACCTCAAGGCCGTTTGTGATGGCGCCGACCGGGCTGATGATGTCGTGACACACCCGGCTTGCAACCAAGGCTGCCAGATCAAGCGAGGATATCTCTTTGAGTTCGGACATGGCGACCTGTACTTGTTGGATTTGGAAGATGTCTTGGGATCGATTCGCAAACGCTTCTCAAGGGATACACAACCGTTGGCGCAGTGCCAAGCGCCCGTTCCGGAACCGCACAGTTTGGGGCTTTCGAGCCGTCAACCGGCAGTTCCATCGAAAGCGGTGTCATGTTCTATGCAGATCGCCCCGCTCTCAAACGGATCGAAAGGTCAATTGGGCCGATTGGCAGCGCACCCGGTTTTTCCTGCATTTTTCCGCGCCCGTTGCATCAACTCGTCATGTTCGGACAAGAACAGGAACCGGTTGACGTCCGAGAAGAAAAACAACAGCCGCCCCTGAACGAAGGCAAAGACCAACGGGTTGCCTTCCGTGGCATACCCTTCGCTCAAGGAAAACGCGTCACAACCGGCAAACAGGGGCGCATAGACATTTGGAGCATCTTTGAAGGCTTCCATATTGCCCTTGTTAACGAATATCCAGACGACACCGCCCCAAAGAAATTCATGAGACGGTTTTCCCTTCCGGGGCCTGCCGTCGATGAAATACGCTACAGGGTCATGCCCGCCAATGGCATATCCGGACATTTCGTCAGGAACATAGGGTGCGGCGCGGGCATGACCGGCCAAGGAGACAGCAACGATAATAGTCGTGCACAAGGACAGCCATACCCTTGTCCATTTCATAAAGCAGCTTTGCATGCCGGGAAACTTCGTGATTCGGATGGTAGAATAAACTGATTCGTTTTTGCTCTTGCGGGGGTTATAGCACTTCTCACGCTTGCGCCCGGGTTTGAAGCCCGACAATCGGCAGCATGCCCAAAAATGGAACTGTCAATGAAAGACCGACTACTCCTTACGCGGCGGGAAGCCGTATCCGGATTGCTCAAAACGGCTGGAGGGGCCTTGCTCGCCACATCTGCGGCCGGGCCTGCCCTTGCGCAATCCGGTAGCGAAAAGCTACCGCCTCAGACCTACGAGCAGGATGAAATCCTGCAAACCGGACATCAGTTTTTCGGTTCGGTTTCCGGAGGCCTCGCCTCTGTTGTGGAGCGGGCATTTGGTCAGTTTGGCAAACCCAACGGCTATATTCTCGGCGAAGAGGGCTCCGGTGCCTTCGTTGTTGGTGCCAGATACGGTGAAGGCGACCTCTACACCCGCAACCGCGGACTTCACAAGATTTTCTGGCAGGGCCCGTCGGCTGGCTGGGATTTCGGTGCCGATGGCGCCCGCGTGATGATGCTGGTCTACAACCTGCCCAACGTGCAGGCAATCTATAACCGGTATGTCGGGGTGAACGGCTCGGCTTACCTTGTCGGCGGCGTCGGAATGACCGTCCTGAAATACTACGATGTCGTCGTCGTTCCGGTCCGGGCAGGTGTCGGTGCGCGGCTGGGTCTCAACCTCGGATACCTCAAGTTTACGCCAGACCCGACCTGGAACCCGTTCTAGGGCAAGGGAAAGACGCTCTTGCCGTATGGTCAGTTTCGTATCGCACGGGCTTGGCGATCGCGCTAAGCTCCTCTATTGATGGAGAAAGGCGCCAACGAAACGGCATGGGAGACGCGTTTGATCGAAGCGGCGATGTATATTGCCCTGGGTTTTTTGAGTGCGGGCCTGCTTGCACTTGCGGTTCTGCCTGCGATCTACAAGCGCGCCGTGCGCTTGACCCGCGAAGCCATGATCGCAACCAACCCGATCAGTTATCGCGAGGTCCGCGCAGCCCAGGACGCAGAACGCGCCAGATATGCAATCGCATTGAACAGGAGCGAGCAGGCTCTCAAGGATGCCGGTGAAACCGCCGCACGCTACCGGGCCGAAGCCGGTCAACTCAAAGCAGACGGACTTCGTTTGAAGGTCGAGCTGGAGCAGCAGCTGGACCAGGAGCGGCGCGCCATGGAAGCCGAGTTAACCGAACGGTCCGGAACAGCTACAAAACGCCTGCGGCAAGACCTCAAGGCGGCTCGAAAGCAATTGGCCTTGACGGAAACCGAATTGAAGAAGGCCCGCTCAGAACTCGAGGATGCAGCAGCTGCTCATCAAACAGCACCGGAGAGTTCCGCAACCGGCGCGCCGCCTGCCAGGACACCCGAGGCAGAAACGGTCGAACTCGCAACCATAGCAGCGCTCGAATCCCAGATAGCTCAATTGAAAGCACAGTTAGCCGCTTCAGGTGAACGGAACGGTACCAACCCCGCACATCAGATCGACACCGCTGCCGAGGCCCTTCAAAAAACCGTTGCACGTCTCGAAACCGAATTGATCGAGGCGGAAACAAAATATATCTCCGCCCAGGCCGAGGTGGCGCGGCTTCTGGCGGATCGGCGCCCCCAGGACACGGCAGGCGCGAAACTTGAAAAGAAATTGCGGTCGGAGCTGAAGGAAGCCGACGACCGGCGGTCTTCGCTGGTTTCGGAGCTACAGCACCGGGACCGGTTGCTGCAACGTGCCCTTGGACAAATCGAAAGACTGCGCGGGGAATTGCGGACTGCACCGGAACTCGCTGCCATCCGGACGGACATGCAAACGCTTGTAAAACTGATCTCGAACAGCCCTGCAGATGCCCTCAGCTCGCCACAAAAACCAGATGAAACGGCAAACCAGGGACAGGTTTCCTCTCCAGCTGGCAACCCGGTTGCAGGCCTTCCGGACAATCCGGCAACAACGCAATCGGCCAGCGCTCTGGTTAAACGCATCATGAAGGCCCAGAGAGCATCCGCACCGCCCCCTGCGCATCCGCCTGACCAGCCCAGCGGGTCAGGCCCGGACCGCCAACCTGAAAAGGCACAAGCCGAGGCTGCATCTGTCAAGACCAAGAACAAGGACGTCGCCTGACGCAGACCAGATGGGCTCGCCAGACGTGAATATCAATTTGCCGAACACCGGACGACCGCATCCATGTTGATTGCCCGCCACAATGCCATTCTGGAAATCGCCCGTCAGACGGGCCGCGTCAGCGTGGACGACCTCGCCCGCCGCTTCGATGTCAGCCCGCAAACCATCCGAAAGGACCTGAACGAACTCTGTGAACGACGGCTGCTGTCGAGGACCCATGGCGGCGCCTTGCTGTCTTCGGGGATTGAAAACGTTGGCTACGAAGCCCGGCGGATCATTTCAAGCACCGAAAAGGCGGATATCGGCGCGCGCGTAGCTGCGATCATTCCCGACAACACCTCGATGTTCATCAATATCGGCACCACGACCGAGGCGGTCGCGCAAGCCTTGTTGCAGCATCGCGGGCTGATGGTCATCACCAACAACCTCAATGTCGCCAGCCTGATGCGTGGCTACTCGCAAATTGAAGTGGTCGTTGCCGGCGGCGTATTGCGCCACGCGGATGGCGGCATTGTCGGCGAGGCAGCCGTCGATTTCATGCGCCAGTTCAAGGTGGATTTTGCGATCATCAGCGCCTCGGCGATCGATCCGGACGGGTCCCTGCTGGACTATGACTACCGTGAAGTGCGCGTGACCCAGACGATCATGGAAAACGCACGCCACGTGATCCTCGCTGCCGACAGTACGAAATTCGAGCGCACAGCGCCGGTGCGTGTCGGTCACCTGTCTCAGGTCAACAGCTTCGTAACCGATACATGCCCCTCCGAAGCGATCCGCCGGATGGCGCGCGAGCAGGAAGTCACATTGATCGAAACCGGTGCGGCAAAGCAGCCACTCGAGGACGCGGTCTAGTTCCGCGTCATAACTGATATATTTTTTTTGAAGATAATTTGGCACGCCCAACGGGACTCGAACCCGTG
>NZ_SMMF01000326.1:0-613 GCF_009711355.1 Roseibium sp. RKSG952
TTCTCGGACGCAACATAGACCGCAAGGTCATCGCCCGCTTCACCGCGCACCACGTCACTGCCTGATCCACCATCCAGAGTGTCATCGCCACGCCCGCCATTGACGACATCGTTGCCGGCGCTTCCTTCCAGGAGGTCCCTACCAGCGTCACCATTCACGACATCATCACCCTTGCCGCCGATGAGCAGGTCGTCACCAGCCCCGCCGTTCAGGACATCATTGCCCCGGCCGCCCGAGATCAGGTCATCGCCCGCAAGCCCGGTCAGCACATCATCGCCCGCAAGGCCAACGATCAAGTCATCCGCCGGAGTTCCAGTCAAAACATCGGGACCGGGCGTCCCGACAACAATCTTGCCCGCATGAATGCCGCGCTCCTGATGCTCCATGCCGTTCGGCCCGAAGTCCTTCTCCTGTTGCCCCTGCTGGTCCGGACGCGCCGCCCGGCCATGGTCCTCAGCGGGATGAAAAGGGTCTGCTGCCGGGTCACCAGCCTGCCTGCCTTCATGTCCGGACGGCATGCCCAAAAAGGAAGACTTGATCTGCGAAACTATTCCCATGAATACCGACATGAACTTAACTCCTGCTCGTTTCACTGGTTTGCTTGCATGGAAAA
>NZ_SMMF01000154.1:0-302 GCF_009711355.1 Roseibium sp. RKSG952
GGAGGGTCAGCCGTCTAGCTTGACCTCAACTGACGATAGGCTGTTGGATATAACCGAAATGGGATGACGGTCGATCTCTCGTTCTACCGGCTGCTGATACGGGTTGGCGGGCTCCGGTTCGTAGCGC
Organism: Roseibium sp. RKSG952; assembly: GCF_009711355.1. Taxonomy (NCBI): domain Bacteria; kingdom Pseudomonadati; phylum Pseudomonadota; class Alphaproteobacteria; order Hyphomicrobiales; family Stappiaceae; genus Roseibium; species Roseibium sp. RKSG952. The sequence continues at coordinate 128 of NZ_SMMF01000154.1, forward strand.
TCGAATGAGTCCGGCAACGGTATCCGCTTAGTTTCCTCGTGTTTGCGGAAATCCGCTCCGCAGCTTTTGCATGTTGCGCTGTCAATCACCGGATAGGTGAGCAAAACCGTCATCGTCAGGTCACCGCCGCAGTCGGGGCAGGTATAGATCACATTAGTCATGCGTCAGTCCCTCA
>NZ_SMMF01000786.1:0-9234 GCF_009711355.1 Roseibium sp. RKSG952
GTAAACGGCATCAAACAATCAAACAAGCATATGGCCGCCGCGTGATGGCCGCTTGTACACCAGATTTGACAATAACCCCACGAAACCAAATTATGCAACAACGCCCAATTCGTTCGCCTTTAGCGTGCCTGTGAGCACAAATCTTTTCTTGCTCCCCGTTTGTGGAGCTTGATCAGCTCGCGCGATGTGAAGACTTTTTGACAAACATTCTGGCTGGCTACCCTCCAACACTTCTGTAACGGTTATTTTGTTCTGTTTGGCTGGGGTTTTCGACTTCGCACTTGGCGAAATCCTGCCGGACTGACACTTGTGCGGGCGGTTGCATAAATATTTTGCAGTGCAATAAATAATTGTAAAATGCAATTGACAAGCAACTAAATCACTACAATAGTTTTACGTATAGGACGTTTTCCAGAGAGCACTGCCAAGGTGAACTCGGGAGGATGGTGGGCGGATAAGACAGGCGAAATAGGCCGGGCCTAACAGCTTTCAGCTGCCGCTCCGGCACTCGGTGCGGCCATCATAATCTACGGGCGGTGAGGCAGGCCGAACGGCCGAAACGGCTGCTCCAAGACCAAAACACATCGAGGATGAAGACGCGGCGCCAGGCGTCTACGCAAGGATCTTTTTTACTTCAGAGAGGTCGAGTGATGTATGCCGATACAAAGACAGATGCCAAGTCAATTGAATTCATCGGAAAAAGGTCTTCCGATTACCGGGATGCACTGTCTCACTATTCGAATGTGTGGTTGTCCGACATTGCCTGCATGAAGCGTTTTCTCAAGCCTGCTGAAGGGGAAAGCATCTTGGAAGTTGGCGCAGGTAACGGCTATTTTAGTGGCGCCATCGCCAGTGAACTCGGCGCCAGCGGCCTGCTGGTGGCCAGCGACCCGTCTACCGAGCAGCTCTCCGGCTTGGAGACCGAATGTGAATTTGGGAACATCCGGGTCGTCTCTGCTTCCGCGGACGCGCTCGATATTGGCTTCAGCGGCTTTGATGCGATCTGGAGCCGTGGAGCCATCCATCATGTGACCGACAAGACCTCGGCCTTTGCCAGGTTTGCACAAGTGACCAGGCCCGGTGGCCGGTTGGTGATTGCCGACATTTTCAGCGGCACGACGCTCGCCCGCTATTTCGACAGTTTCATCGCCCAAAGCTGCAATACAGGCCATGAGGTGGCTTTTTTGTCAAAAGAGTTCGCCGCAAGCCTGTGTGCCCTGACCGGTTGGGGCAAACCCACATTTTATGAGGAAATTACACCGTGGGAGTTTGAAAAGCGCGAAGACATTGGCCGTTTCCTGCAACTGCTGTTTTCCGCAAAGCCTGAGTATTCGGCGGAGGACTGTTTTGCAGCGGCGGATGAGCATCTGAGTATCAGCGAGACGGCCTCCGGCTGGGCGCTTATGTGGCCGATGACGGTGATGGCGGCAAGCCGGCCGGCGCACGGATAGGGGGCAACATGTTGTCTGCCAGAATGGTTCGCCCGCCAAAAGCCCGCAATGCCAGTCAGGGCTGGAGCCTTGGCCTGGGGCGATTTGTAAAACGGTGCAATGTCAGTTCAGCTTCAGGGCGGGCAGAACCACAATGCGGGGCGCAGGAAAAAGGCACGGTTTGTGCCTTTGGCAGTGTACGTTCCGAAGGTGTTTTGATGGCAGAGGCGGGCTCTTTCAGGGCGCTAAACCCGCAGACCGTAATCTACCATGGCAGGGAAGGGGCCTTTGCCCATATCGCGTGTAACCGTGCATTTCCGGCGGTGCCAGCGATTGCCTGTGACACCCTCTTTCAGGTCATCGCCGCAGTCCGGGCAGGCAAGGCTGATGCGGCAGTCTTGCCATGTGAAAACCTCCTGGCGGGTAGGGTCCCGGATATTCATCTGCTTTTGCCTGATAGTGGTCTGGCGATTGTCGGAGAGATTTTCATCCCCATCGAACTGCATCTGGTCGCGCCGCATGGCTGGGAACTGAAGGACATCCGGCAGGTGCATTCTCATCCCATTGCTCTGAAACAAGTTCAACGCTTCTTGGCAACACGCGGCCTGGCGCCGGTTGATGCATCCAACACGGCAGCGGCTGCCGTGCAGATCAAGAAAACGGGGGACCGCACGAGGGCTGCAGTCGCATCAGAACTTGCAGCTGGCATCCACGGGTTGACGATCTTAGAACGGAACATTGGCGACAATCCTCGGAACATGACCAGGTTCTATGTCCTGGCGGCCCAGCCGGTCGTTCCTGATGTTGCTCAAGACAACCTCCTGACCAGCCTGATCTTTGAAGTGAAAAACACACCGGGAGCTTTGGTTCGCGCCATGAGCGGATTTGCCCGGCAGGGCATCAACTTAACGAAACTCGAAAGTTACCTGGTTGGCGGGCAATTCGTTGCCACACAGTTTTTTTGTGAATTTGAAGGCCACCCGGATGTGCCGACTGTGCGACAAGCGCTTGGTGAGCTTGATCAGTACACCACCTCTTACAGCATTGTGGGCGTTTTCCCTCTGGACAGGACCGGTGCACGGGTGCGCGATGACGATAGCGGTTCTTGTCCAAGTCCGGACCGGGCGCCAAGGGAGGAGGGCCGGAAACGCGCGATTTCAGGAAAAGCGGCCACTGCATCCGACGGGCCATGATGTTTTGACTTCCGGGTCCAGGTCCTTGGAGTGGCTGGAGGGAGCGGACAACAGCTTGACAACCGGGCACGATTTTAAACCCGCGCCGAACGGACACGTTCCCGAGACCTAGGGAGGCATGAAAACAAATGAATAGCGAACCTCAATCAATTGCCGACTATCGGGAAGCGGCGCGCAAACATCTGCCGCGTTTTGTATTTGATTTCATTGATGGGGGAAGCGGCAGCGAGAACACCTTGCAGGAAAACCGCGAAGCGCTGGATCGTATTCGCCTTCTGGGATCTGCCCCTGCAAACGTAAGCGAGTGTAGCCAGGCCGTCCGGTTGTTTGGTCATGAATATAAAATGCCGGTGATTATTGGGCCAACCGGCCTTGCCGGGGCGGCGTGGCCGCGGGGGGACCTGGATTTGGCTCGGGCGGCTGCGGCACAGGCCATTCCCTTTGTCATGAGTTCTGCGGCAACTGTGAGGATGGAAGACGTTGCTGCTGCCGGTGCCGGTTCAAAGTGGTTTCAGCTCTATGTCTTCAAGGACAGGGAGGTCAGTAAACGGCTGGCTCTGAAGGCGCATGATCTTGGGTTCACCGCGCTGGAGGTGACGGTCGACAATGCCATTCCCGGGCGGCGCCTCAGAGATGCGCGCAACGGGTTTTCCCTGCCGTTCCGCTGGACGCCGGGCAAACTGGCCAGCCTCCTTGCCCATCCGTCCTGGACCTTGCAGATGGCGCGGAACGGTGCCCCGGGGCTGGAGGTAATGGCAGCCGAATTGGGACTGGAGCCGACAGAGACGATTGCAGAACTCATGCAGTCCCTTCTGGATCCGTCAGTCGAATGGGAAACTATCAAATGGCTTCGCGATCTTTGGAAGGGGCCCTTGATCGTTAAGGGGATGCTTGATCCGGGTCAGGTGAAGCACGCCTTGAAAATTGGTATTGATGGCCTCGTCATTTCAAATCACGGCGGACGGCAACTGGACGGGGCAATTGCTTCGATCGACATTCTGCCGGAGTTTCGGAAGGCTGCCGGAGAAGATCTGACGCTTTTCATTGATAGCGGCTTTCGCACTGGTTCTGATATTGCCCGTGCGCTTGCTCTGGGGGCAGATGCGGTGCAGGTCGGCCGGGCCACCCTTTATGCCCTAGCCTCAGGCGGCGAGAGAAGCGTGCGCAACGCATTGGCGGTCCTGAAGGAGGAACTCAAGGTCGTTCAGATCCTGATGGGTGCGAGGACTGTTGCTGATCTCAATCCAGCAATGCTGCGGCGCCACGCCCCTCCTGCTCAGATGCTTGCGCCTGTCGCTGGCGGCCCCGCGCCTGAGGCTCACGCCGTCTTGTCCCTGGTGACTGGCGGGGCCCCGAACCCGGCTCCCTAATCCTCTTTCACACGGCCTAAGGATCTTCAAACAGACAATCAGAAACAAAAAAGCACAGAAAGGAACAGCTCTCATGTCGCGTCAAAAATTCTGGGTGTGCTTGGCCGCCGCCTTGGCCACGGTGTCATTGTCCACGGTTTCATTGGCTGAAATGACCAATGTTGCCATCACTTATATCATTGATCACCCGGCGATTGATGCGGCGCGGAAAGGCATTGTCGATCAACTCGTGGAAAGTGGTTTCAAGGAGGGAGAGACGTTAACGCTGCATGTCCAAAGCGCCCAGGGCAGCATGCCGACGCAGTTGCAGATCGCCAAGGAATTTGCCGGTATGGAACCGGATCTTCTTGTGGCAATCAGCACCCCGTCGGCCCAAGCGCTGCAAAGCGCGGCAGGGGATATTCCGGTTCTGTTTTCTGCTGTTACCGATCCGGTTAGCGCCAAATTAGTGGAAAGTGTGGAAGCGCCGGGCGGAAGCATCACTGGTACCAGCGACAAGCAGCCCTTCGGCCCGACATTGCAGCTGATAAGGACGCTTATCCCTGAGGCAAAGACACTCGGTGTCATCTACAATGCGGGAGAGGCGAATTCCGTAGCGCAAGTCGATGCCTTGAAAGCGGAGCTGGGCGATTACGGATTTGATCTGGAACTGAGCACGGCTTCCCAGACGGCCATGGTGGGAGATGCAGCGCTAAGCCTGACGAACCGGGCAGATGTCATCCTGATCCCGACCGACAGCACTATCGTAGCGGCAGTTGAAAGCGTGGTGAATATTGGCACGAAGGCGAAAGTGCCGGTATTTGCCTCCGATACGGATTCAGTTGAGCGCGGCGCGCTGGCAGCACTTGGATTTGACTATTACAAACTTGGCCGGCTAACGGGGGAAATGGCGGTCCGGGTGCTGGGCGGCGAAAGCCCGGCGTCAATTCCAGTTGCGGTACTCGATTCGCAGGATCTTTATCTGAACAGGACGTCAGCGGCTGCGATGGGCGTACCTCTGACGGACAGCATTCTGGAAAAGGCTGCGAAGGTGGTCGAATAATGAGTGCGCTCGCAATTTCGGGAGCCTTGGAAGTCGGGCTCCTTTTCTCTCTCGTGGCGCTTGGCGTTTATCTGTCTTTCCGGGTGCTGAATTTCCCGGATCTGACCGTCGATGGCAGTTTTCCCTTGGGGGCGGCTGCCACCGCAGTGGCGATTGTTCAGGGCGTGGATCCGTTTTTGGCAACGGGGATCGGCACATTGGCCGGTGCAGGAGCAGGTTTTACGGCGGCCTTTCTTAATGTCCGCCTCAAGATCCTCAATCTCCTGGCTGGGATCCTCGTCATGGTGGCGCTCTATTCCATCAACTTACGTGTAATGGGACGGCCCAATATCTCGCTTTACGGAGAAACAACCGTTTTTACACCGTTCGAGGCGATGCTTGGATGGGGCATATGGACCAAATGCGCGGTGCTGCTGATTGTTGTTCTTGCCATGAAGTTTCTGGTCGACTGGTTTCTGGCGACACAGATCGGCCTTGCCATTCGCGCCAGCGGTGAAAATCCAGTGATGACCCGGGCCCAGTCAGTCAACAATGGGAACATGACCCTGATCGGCATGACGCTGAGCAATGCACTGGTCGGACTGGCGGGGGCATTGTTTGCTCAAAGTCAGGGGCTTGCAGACATTTCCCTGGGGATCGGTACGATCGTTACGGGGTTGGCCGCCCTGATCATCGGGGAAACGTTGATCGGCTCGGTCCGGGTGGCTTGGGCGACGTTTGGCTGTTTGATCGGTGCAATTCTCTACCGGTTTTTCATTGCTGCTGCCCTCAGTGCCGGTTTCCTCGGCATTCAGGCGCAAGATCTCAATCTGGTGACGGCAGTTGTGGTGACCATCGCAGTGGTTTTGTCGGGCGCCCGGCGGAACAGCCGGTTCAAGTTATGGCCGAAATTGCGAGGGATCTCGCTTCGGCAAGACCTTCAAAAAGGATGACTTCATGCTGAGCTTTCGCAATGCATTTGTGACGTTCAATCCCGGGACTCCGCTTGCCGTTCCGGCACTGCGCGGGGTCGATCTGGATATTGAGAAGGGCGAGTTCGTCACAGTGATCGGCACCAATGGGGCCGGCAAGTCGACGCTGTTATCCGCAGTTGCGGGCGATGTTCGTCTCGATAAGGGCCACATCTACATCGACGGGAATGATGTGACCTTCTGGCCTGCAGAGCAGCGGGCCGGGATGATTGGACGGGTGTTTCAAGAGCCAAGAGCAGGAACCTGCAGTTCGCTGACAGTTGAAGAAAACCTTGCCCTTGCCGCAAGCCGGGGCTGGCGACGGGGGCTGGGCAATGCGCTGCGAACTGCCCGCAAACGATGCAAGATCGCCGATCAGCTGGCCCGCCTTGGAATGGGGCTGGAAGATCGTCTTGGGGCCGTGGCCGGTACACTCTCTGGCGGTCAGCGGCAAGCGCTCAGCCTTCTCATGGCAACTCTGCTGCCGATGAAAATCCTCATCCTTGATGAACATACGGCCGCCCTGGATCCGGGGGCGGCTGCGACGATTCTAAACTTGTCAGCAGAAATCACCGGGGAGCAACGGCTCACGGCGTTGATGGTCACGCACAGCATGCGTAACTCGCTCGAATTCGGTACGCGGACGATCATGATGAATGCCGGCCGGGTCCTGCTCGACATTCACGGTGCAGAGCGCGAGACTTATGATGTTTCCGATTTTCTCAATCTCTTCAAGCAAACAACAGGTTCTGCGGTTTCCGATGACAGTTTGCTGCTTGCCTGATTTTTTTAAAGTGTGCAGTACCCGGCGCCAAGCGGGGCACTGCCTTGATCAAACTGCCGCGCGTTCGCGTTCCAATTCCCGGACAAGCAGTCCCGGCGAGCTTTCCGGCACCATTTGCCTCAAGCGGTTGACCAATAAACTATCAAACAGTCCGGCGCGGGCATAGGGTTCGGCTGCAAGAAATGTCTCGACCTCGTCACGGTTTTCAAAAGAAAGAACCATTAGGCTTCCAACAACCTTGGTTCCGTCGTCGGTTTGCAAAGGCCCGCCATAGTCAACATGTGCGCTGTGGGCGATCATGTATTCTAGGTGCTTTGCACGGGTCTTCTGGCGCAAGGGGCCAGCATCCAAACGGTCGATACAGTGAACAACAAATGGCATTGCCAAACTCCCGTATTGAGTGGTCTGCGGTCTCCCTAGTGTGTTTAAAAACTTCGTTATTGGGCTGTAAGCGGTTAGACCGTTGCCTTAGTGAATTAAAGAGGATATATTTGCAATATGCAATCTTCCAGCAATAACGGTCCTTCTGAAACGCGGCAAATACCGGAGGGTGATCTGCTGCGATTGGAAGATTGGCTGCCCTATCGCTTGTTTAGGGTTTCCACTCGCATTGCTGATGTGCTGAATGCGTTCTACGGTCCGAAATTCGGATTGTCCCGCTCTGCCTGGAGAACCTTGGCAATCATTGCGAACCGCCCAGGCGTGAGCGCCAAGGAAATTTGTCAGGCCGGCGGCGTTGATCAGTTTTCCGTGTCCAGATCCATCAAGCAGCTGGTCGAGCTGGGCTTTGCGCAGCGTCAGGCCGGGCGCTCCGACCGGCGGTATGCGGCGATTGAACTGTCAGACAGCGGCTGGGCGGCTTTTTCCGAAGTCTCCGATCTTGCGACTTGCATGGATGCGGAGCTGACGGGCGCGCTGACGGAAAAAGAACTTGGTGTTCTCGACACAGTTTTAGTCAAGCTGGACAACGCCAGTGCGCGTATTCAAGCCCGGGGCTGGCAGGGCGTGAAGGGGGCGGCGGACGAAGGCAAATAGAGGCGTTGCCAGTCCGCAAAACATTTCAAAGTTGGCAGGTTGCGGCAGCACACCTGTAATTTCCGGCAAGGGGGCTGGCATGGGTGCGTTTTTGTTTGCAGCAACTGCGGTTTTGTGGGGAAGCAGTGCCATTGTCACAGGCCATCAGTCGATCTCCGGGGCTCCGGAAGTGTCCGTTGGTTATCGAATGGTGATCGTCAGCCTTGTCATGTTCTGCTGGAGTTACGCGCGCGGGCAGGGGCTGAGTTTACGGGCGACTGACGGCCCTTGGGTTGCCTTGCAAGGTGTCCTGTTCTTTGGTCTTGCATTCATTGCCTTTTATTATTCCACCACGCTTTTAACCTCTGGAATATCGGCGCTTGTTCTTTCAACAGCCTCCTTGTTTGCAGCCCTGGCCGGTTGGATATTTCTGTCCACGCCTGTGACCTTGCGCATGCTTGCCGGTATCATCACAGGCATTACCGGTCTTGTTGTCATTGCCCTGCCGCAGATTGTGGTCATGTCGTCGGGTGCGGATACCTTGGCGGGAGTTGTGTTGGCTCTGGTTGCAGCAGCTTGCACAGGCTGTGGCACAGTGGTGGCCATGCGCAATCAAAAAGCGGGTATGCCGACTACATCGCTGATCGCCTGGGCGGCACTTTTTGGCACGATCTTTTCCTTTTCGCTGGCCGCTGTGCGCGGCAGCAGCTTTTCCGTTGCGGTGTCCCTGCCTTATTTCGCAGGTTTGGCATATCTTGCCGTGGTGGCATCCTGCATCACATTTGTCATGTATTTCAATCTTGTGCAGCGGTCCGGACCGGCCAGTGCTTCTTATACATTAGCTGTGGTGCCGGTGGTGGCTCTGTTGCTTTCAGTCCTTTTTGAGAACTTAAGCATCGACATCTACCTCTTTTCGGGCGCCGTGGCGGTTTTGTTGGGCAACATTCTTGTTCTGAGTGATCAGGGAAAAGCGCCAAAACGCCCCAAAATCGTACCTGCAGAAGAAGGAACATCATGAGCAAGCAAGTCTACGGAACCCATCCGGCTGTTCCCCTCTCGGCCGCCGTCAGAGCCGGTGAATTTGTCTTTCTCTCCGGTCAGGTTCCGTTCAAGCCGGATGGAACTCTTACCGGCGGGGACATCGAGCAACAAAGCCGCCAGGTCTTCGCAAATATCAAGAGCGTACTCGCCGCCGTTGGAGCGGGTATCGAAGATGTTGTGAAAACGACCGTCTGGCTCACGGACAAGTCTGACTTTCCGCGTTTCAACCAGATTTACACAGAGTATTTTCCTGACGCGCCGCCCGCCCGTTCCACGGTGGTATCAGCTCTGATGGTTGATGCGAAGGTGGAAGTGGAAGTGGTTGCCTATATTTTGTGATGAGATCGGCGGTGCAAAATTCGACCACGATAGCGGCGGGGTAGTCCTGCTGCGGGCGGCGTAAAAGTCGT
>NZ_SMMF01000944.1:0-99795 GCF_009711355.1 Roseibium sp. RKSG952
CTCGTTTCACTGGTTTGCTTGCATGGAAAAAGGCACTTCACCCAAAACCTTGCATCAACAGCTGCCTCGAGGCGCTGTCACAAGATCACCCCGCTAGTATTTACACACCAACGGTCGCACCAATCGAAGAATTAACAATAGACAGTCAAGGTTATTTTATTACAATATCAACGCAACCTTTCGTTAATTCGTAATTATTGAACCAGAAATACTATAATCATAATTATTTTTATAATAAAACTTAATACACATCACCTAGCGGCATTATTAATACGGAAGTAACATCCCGTTCATCTTTCTCAATCGAAGGAAGCCATAACTGATGTTCAAAACCCGAAAACTCAACTGGTGCGTGAACGGCACTCAGGGGCGGCACAAGAGGTGCTGTTTTCAGGACGGACGTGGAAACGGGCACATATCCCACCAAAAAGCGAGGCGTGCCATGCGCGGGACATGAAGCCGGTTCGGCCGAGAGCGGTTTGGAAAATCGTGCGGGTCATCGCTCAAAAGGCTCGGCACAGTTGGAACTTGCGTTAGACTGGTGCTTCGGCTGTAGGACGCTGTTGCACCGCCTGACCGGTCCTTGCAACCCTGCCACAGAGGTCTAAAGCCTGGGGCATTCGAAAGATGGTCTATCGCCCCGGGGACAGGCTCTCGTCCAGCGCATCATGTTGTAACCGGATCTCTTCGGGCCAACGTGACTTGATGAAGGACAAGACCGCGATGATGTCCTGATCAGACAACATGCCGCCAAAGGCGGGCATGTTGGAGACGTGGCCCTCAAGCCCGGCACCTTGCGCGACACCGTATTTGGTTATCGCAAACAGCAGCTCCGAGCCATGATGCCAAGTATGGCCAGTGATGTCATGAGGCGGGGCCGGAAAGGTGCCGTCGGCATTTGGTGTCTGCCAGTCCGGCTCCCCTTCAAGCCGGTTTCCATGGCAAGAAGCGCAATTGGCGGCATAGATCTTTTGACCGTGGGCCACAAGTTCCGGGTCTTCCGGCATCAAGAGGCGCTGACGCTCCGGCTTGCCAGGGTTCAGGACACCCCCCGTGCCGAAGGCCGCCCAGCCAGCCGCTAGCACCACGACCAAACCCAGACCTGCAGTCAGAAGTTTCCCGGGTCCAAACTTCATCCCCTAGATCACCACGATTTCAGAACCGTTTGGCACACGCTGGTAGAGATCGATCACATCCTGATTGATCAGCATGACACATCCGCTGGAGACCGCCGAGCCGATGGTCCAGTATTCGCCGGTTCCATGCAGACGGTAGAGCGTGTCGACATCGCCTTGATAAATATAAAGCGCACGCGCCCCGAGCGGGTTTTGCAGGCCCGGATCCATGCCCCCGTTTTTCCAGCTCCACTGCTCGAGATGGGGTTCGCGCTCAATCATCTCTTCGGGAGGCACCCAGCGCGGCCATTCGGCCTTGCGCGCGATGCGCGCCCGGCCCGACCACTCAAACCCGGCGCGCCCGAGCCCGACGCCGTAGCGCATGGCCGTGCCGTTCTCCTGCACGAGATACAGGTAGAAATTGGAGGTATCGACCACCAGCGTGCCCACCTTCTCGGACGTCGGGTATGGCACTTGCTGCCGGTAATATTGCTCCGGCACTTTGGTCAGATCGACGGCGGGCAAGGGAAACGGCTCTTCCGGCACCGCCTGATACATCAAGGCATAGGGCGATGGCGGTGGTTCAGCGGGCCGTGGTGGCCCGGAGGTCATGCAGCCGGAGACGGCGAGCCCCGCAAGGCTCGCCGATCCTGCAAGAAAGGATCTTCTTGTCAGCGGGATCATCGGGTCAGTTGCCCTCCCCCATGTGCATAAAGACGGCAGGCGCGCCCGAAGGCGTTTCCGGCAAGACATCAACGTCATAGCTGGCCGACGGGTCGTCCCCCATGCCGAGGGATCCCATGGGCATGCCCGCCACCGCAACACCGCGGATGTCCGGCTGTTCATCCGCCAGCCTGGCCATCGCCTCAAGGGGAACGTGCCCCTCAAGAACATAGGTGTGGCCGCCAGTCTTCATCACAGCCGTGTGGCAACCTTCCAGTTCGGCCGGAACACCGGCCTGTTTCTTGATGCCCGACAGGTCTTCCATGTCCTTGACAGTCACATTGTAACCGGCCTGCTCGACCGCTTCCGCCCAGAGGTGACAGCAACCGCACCAGGGTGTCTTGTAGACGGTGACCGTGCTCTCCGGATCAGCGGAGGCCTGCGTGATCACGAGCGACCCTGCCATGAAAACAGCAGCGGCGGTCAAGCGCTTCGCCTTGAGGGCCGCATGCAGATAGTTTTGAACATTCTTCATCTTGTCTTGTCCAATAAGCCTGTTGTTCCGCGGAGGCCGGATCCCGGCCGCGGAGGATTGTTAAGCGTCCATCCGGACACATGTCCGGCGTGGTCAGGCGTTATTGGGCGGGCGGTCAGCGACATTCGGCGCAAGCGGATGCATCGCAGCCCTTGCGCCGGCGTGCAGTTCCAGGACAGGCGGGGCCTTGATCCCAGAGACCGTCGGCAAGATGGTCGCGCAATCGCTACTGCATTTGCTGGCGTTGGTGTTCACGGCAGCCTTGTCCTTGGACTGGCAACAGGCCATCGTTGCAAGGTCAAGCGTTTCCTGAGACGAAACAGCTTGCACCGTGGCAGTGCGAGCGGGCGCCCGCAGATCAGAGCCACTTCCCTGCATGAGCGCAGATGCGGGCATGGCGTGAACCAGCACGAAGAAACACATCAACAGAGTTGCCAATACCTTGCGCATGATTGCCTGTTAGCCCAAATCCGGAAAAATTGCCAGCGCAGAACGCTGACAATTGCGGGAACAGCGCGTGAATGCCGCGGGGGCCAACAGGGCACATTGCTAGCCGGAAATGGATTCCTTCACCGGGTCCATGACCTCGCGAACCTTGGCAAGTCCGAAATGATAGGCCTGTCTTGCGGTGATTTCGGGAGGCATGATCAATTCGCCCGGCTCGACAAAGACATTCACCACCGTCGCCTTGTCGTTGGAGAAGGCGTCCTTCATCGCATCGTCAAGCTCGTCAGGCCGATGGACATCGATACCGATGCCACCACAAGCCCGTGCAAAGACGGCAAAATCCGGATTGACCAGATCGATGGAATGCTCCGGCAGCCCCTTGCCTTCCTGCTCCAGTGCGATGAAACCGAGTTTCTGGTTGTTCAGCACCACTACGGTAACGGGGAGATCGTAGCGCACGGCGGTGACGAAGTCCGCCATCAACATGGCAAAGGCGCCGTCGCCGCACAGGGCGATAACCGGCCTGTCCGGATATTTGAGCTGCGCCCCGATCGAGCCGGACAAGGCAAAGGCCATGGTCCCGAGACACGCGGAGGCGGTAAAGCGCTGCTCTTCCTTGACGATCAGATGCCGGGCCGACCAGGCCGTCACCGTGCCCGTGTCGCACAGGAAAATCGCGTTGTCGGGCGCATGCCCGGACACCGCATGCAACACGGTCTGCGGCCGGACCGGAACGTTTTTGGAGGTCTCTTCGGATTTCCAGTTGGCACGCTCCTTCTCGTGGATGGCACCGATTTCCTGCTTGAAACTGCCATCGGCCTTCTCGTGCACCAGCTCCAGCAATCCACTCACGGTCGGTCCTGCATGGCCATGAAGCGGCGCGTCGATCGACTTGCGCTTGCCGATCTGGCGCACTTTCCGGTCAATCTGGATCGTTTTCGCCTTCTTCGGATAAAAGTCGACATAAGGGTAATCCGCGCCGATCATGATCAGCAGGTCGCAGCGGTCCATGGCCTTCGACCCGGGCACCCCGCCGAGCAGACCGAGACCTCCGACGCAATCGGGATGGCTTTCGTCAATCCAGTCCTTGGCGCGCAAGGTGCGCACGATCGGCGCCTTGATCTTTTTCGCCAAGGCGGTGACCTCACTGGCTCCGCCAGCCGCGCCTATCCCGGCGAGGATCACCGGCTTTGATGCCTTGTTGATCAGATCGGCGGCCTTTTGCAGATCCTCGTCACATGGGCGCATGCGCGCTCCCGACAGGGCAGGGGTCAGATTGGACGGGATCTCGCGCACCTTGCGCCCCGCCACATTGGTCGGAACAGACACATGTGCAGGACCGCGCTCCGAAATAGCGGCCTTGCACGCCTCCATGATGATTGCAGGAAGCTGCCCTTCGTCCATCACGGTCTTGGAATAGACGCAGGCATCGGAAAACAGCCGCTCTGTGTCGACCTCCTGATGATACCCGGTGCCGACAAACTCGGTTTGAACCTGCCCCGTGATCGCAAGCACCGGCGCATGGTCAAGCTTTGCGTCGTACAGTCCGTTCAACAAGTGAATGGCACCGCCGCCCGCCGTTCCCATACAGCAGGCAAGCTCCCCTGAAAGTTTGGCTTGTGCTGCGGCGGCAAAGGCCCCGGCCTCCTCATGACGGACAAGTATAAAATCCATGTCCTTGCGCGATTTCAAGGCATAGGTGAAATCACAAATCGCGTCGCCCGGTATGCCGAAGACATGCCGGACACCATGCTGGTAGAGTGTTTCGATCATCAATTCCGCGACATTCATGGCCCGCCCCTTCCCATTCGGTCGGTGAAGTGTTGCAGCCGGTATTGCCTCAAGGGACTCACCAGCCACAACGCACCTACCGTAAGGGTATTTATCAAAAAGGGAAAAGCCGAATTACGGACCGGGAATACTCAAGACCGATCCGACCCGTGATCAAATCCGGGTGCGCATGCGGTATCCCGGAGCATAGACGAGCTTCACGTGCGTGATTGGATCGTCACCGGTCCAGGTGATCCGTTCCATTGCAAAAAGCGCGGCTCCAACGCCTGTATCCAATGTGTTGGCCATAGTCCCGTCCGCGCTTACGGCGAAGAATGACAGGTCGCCATGGGTGTAGGGCGCATTGTGAACCAGCCACTCGTTCGCGCTGTGCTTGTCAAACGGCTCGTTGCCTGCCGAAGGGACAACCGTCAGATTGATAAACCGCTCCTCATAGGCAAAGGGCCGGTTGTCACAAAAGTGAACGGTCTTGAGAAACAGGACCGCCTCGTTCCGGGCGACCGGGAATGCCCCGTGAAGCGCTGGCGGCAAGGGCCCAAGTTCCCGGGCAATCAGGCTGTGCCGGTATGTGGCGCCCAGCGCCTGAACTTCCTCCCGAATGATCGGGATCGTCAGGGTGGCTCTTTGCGGAGGATTGAGAGCAACCCTTGTGCCGGCCCGCCGTTTTCGAATGACCAGCCCGCTGTCCGCCAGATCCCTCAGCGCGCGGTTGACCGTGGTACGCGCGCAGCCGAATTCGTCTGCCAGATCCGCTTCATGCGGAATCTGGTCTCCGGGTTGCCAGACACGGTTGTGTATCCTGCGGAGGAGTTCCTCCCGGATGGACATCCATGTATTGGGTTCACTCAAAGCCACGTTGCGTCATTTCCTTACAATCGGGCACGCAGGGCGGCCATGGTCGAGCGGTAGCGTGCACGGATTGCATCGCGTTTAACATGATAGCCGCCGGCAACAACATGCCGACCTGCGGCCCAGACATCCTGCACCATGCGGTCATCCCCTGCAAAAATGTAGGCGTCGAGAATTGCGTCTCCCCGCAAACCGTCGAGATCAATCGCAGTCGGGTCGAGCGTCACCAAGTCCGCAAAACAGCCGGCTTCCATCTTGCCCGAACGGCGGCCCGCCGCCTGCGCTCCGCCGCGCACCGCCGCGTCAAACAAGACCCGGCCGGTGGATTTCTCAGCCGTTGCAACAGATGCGCGCACTTTGTCTCTAAGACGTTGGGAATATTCCAGAGTGCGCAATTCTTCGGACAGGGAAATGCGGATATTGGAGTCCGATCCGATACCGAACCGCCCACCGGCACCCAGATAACGGACACCATCGAAGATGCCGTCCCCGAGGCTCGATTCCGTGATCGGGCAAAGACCGGCAACCGCCCGGGTCCGGGCGAGCGCCCCGGTTTCTTCCGGCGTCATCTGGGTGCAATGGATCAAACACCAGTTCGACCCGACCCTGTGCTGATCCAGCAACCATTCGACCGGCCGCATTCCTCTGGCAGCCTCAACCTCCTCGACCTCGGCGACCTGTTCCGCCAGATGCATGTGCAGCGGCTTGTCACCGGCAAGGGCGACGGCCTGCCGGAGCCCGTCTTCGTCCACGGCCCTCAGCGAATGCGGAGCCACTCCCAAAACAGTATCGGAAGGTAGGTGACGCATGGCCCTTGCAGCCCCGTCACGGAGTTTATGGAACCGGTTAAAATCGTTTCCAAACCGGACCTGACCCGCCGCAAGAGCCCGCTTGTCGCAACCTCCATACGTGTAAAGCACCGGCAGATGGGTCAAACCGATCCCGGTCTGGTCAGCTGCCGCGCAGATCCGTTCCGACATTTCCGCCAGATTGTCGTAGGGCGCGCCGCCGTGCTGATGATGCAGATAGTGGAACTCGCCGACCGCCGCATACCCGGCTTCCAGCATTTCCATCTGGACGAAGGCTGCAATCGCTTCGACATCCTCGGGTGTTAACATGTCGAGGAAACGGAACATGATCTGGCGCCAGGTCCAGAAGCTGTCGGTTTGTTCTGTGCCCTTGCGCTCGCTCATGCCCGCCATGGCCCTCTGGAACGCATGACTGTGCAGGTTCACAGGGGCAGGCAACAGAGTGGAAACGCGGATTTGGCTGGGCGCGCTGCGGGCTCCGGGCTGAACCTCCGTGATCAGGCCGTCTTGTGCGAAACGAACCGCAACATTTTCCGCCCAACCGTCTGGCAGGAGCGCCTGGTCTGCAAAGATCGTTGTGCCGGCGTTGGGCGACATATTCGCCATTCCTCCCGTTGACAGCAAATTATGTGCATGCATATTACCTTATATCGCAATCTAATCAAGCCGGAGATTGACCCGTGTCTCAGCGCCTCCTGACCAACGCGAAGCTGGCGACCCTGCGCGACAGCAACACACCCTATGGCCTGATAGAACGGGGCACGCTGGTGATAGACGGCGAGACAATTGCCTATGCCGGTCCGCAGAAGGACCTGCCTGCAGTTTTTCATGGCCTTGCCGCAGAAGACCAGCACGGGCGTTTGATCACGCCCGGCCTGATCGATTGCCACACCCATGTGGTCTTCGGCGGCAACCGGGCGCGGGAATTCGAAATGCGCCTCAATGGCGCGACCTACGAGGAAGTTGCCCGCGCCGGTGGCGGCATTCTGTCGACTGTGACCGCGACACGGGCGGCGAGCGAAGATGAACTGGTCGAAACAGCCCTGCCGCGCGTCGATGCCCTGATCGCCGAAGGCATCACAACACTCGAAATCAAGTCCGGCTACGGTCTTGACCGGGACACGGAACTGAACATGCTGCGGGCGGCCCGCCGCATCGCCAGGGAACGGGCAGTCCGGGTCAGAACCAGCTTTCTCGGCGCACATGCCATCCCGCCGGACTACAAGGGCCGGGCGGACGCCTATCTGGATGAGATCTGCCTGCCCACACTACGGCAAGCCCATGAAGAAGGCCTTGTCGATGCGGTCGACGGCTTTTGCGAGGGGATTGCGTTTTCACCTGACCAGATCCGGAAGGTGTTTGACGCCGCAGCCGCACTCGGCCTGCCGGTCAAGCTCCACGCCGAGCAACTTTCCAATCTCGGCGGCGCGGCCCTTGCCGCCTCCTATAACGCACTCTCCGCCGATCATCTTGAATATCTCGATGAAGACGGCATCAAGGCGATGGCAGCGCACGGCACCGCTGCCGTGCTTTTGCCCGGTGCGTTTTACACCCTGCGCGAGACCCAACATCCGCCATTGGACTTGCTGCGTGCCTACAAGGTTCCAATCGCACTTGCGACCGACTGCAATCCTGGCTCGTCGCCGCTTGCGTCCCTGCTTCTAACCATGAACATGGGCTGCACCCTGTTTCGCATGACGCCTGAAGAGGCCCTGCGCGGGGTCACCACAAACGCGGCGAAGGCGCTCGGACTGGAGGACAGCGGCACGCTGGAAGAAGGCAAGCGCGCCGACCTTGCGATCTGGAATGTCGAGCATCCGGCGGAACTCTCCTACCGCATCGGCTTCAATTCCCTGACACAACGAATTTTCGGAGGCTCGTGAATGAGCGCACTCACCCTGACCCCGGGCATGGTTACGCTCGACACGCTGGAATGCATCTACCGCAAGGAACCAGCCGTTCACATTGACCGGTCTGCCCGGGAGGCCATTGATCTCGCAGCGGAACAGGTGGCCCAGGCAGCCAAGGGGCAAGACGCCGTCTACGGTGTCAACACCGGCTTCGGAAAGCTCGCCAGTGTCAAGATCGCAGCGGACGACACCGCAACCCTGCAACGCAATCTGATCCTGTCCCATTGCTGCGGCGTCGGAGCGCCGCTCGACCGGGCCACCACCCGGTTGATGATGGTCCTCAAGTTGCTTTCACTGGGACGGGGTGCTTCGGGCGTGCGGTTCGAGGTTCTGAAGCTGATCGAAGACTGCCTCGCAAAGGGCGTGACACCGGTCGTGCCTGAAAAAGGTTCGGTTGGTGCGTCCGGAGATCTGGCCCCGCTTGCCCATATGACCGCCGTCCTGATCGGTGAAGGCGAAGCGGAGCTAAACGGTGAACGCCTGCCCGGAGGCGAAGCACTGGCAAGGGCCGGTCTGGCACCGGTTGTGCTCGGCCCGAAAGAAGGTCTCGGCCTGATCAACGGCACGCAATTCTCCACGGCCTGCGCACTGGCCGGGCTGTTTCAGGCCTGGCGGCTGGCCGAAGCAACACTCGTGACCGCAAGCCTTTCCACCGATGCGATCATGGGCTCGACGGCACCGCTTTTGCCTGAGATCCACGAGCTGCGTGGCCATCGCGGCCAGATCGAGGTCGCCCGCGCCATGCGCACGATCATGGACGGTTCGGAAATTCGCGAGAGCCACCGGGAAGGCGACACCCGCGTGCAGGATCCCTATTGCATCCGGTGTCAGCCGCAAGTCGCTGGCGCTTGCGTCGATCTCCTGCGCATGGCCGCCCGAACGCTCGAAATCGAGGCCAATGCCGCCACCGACAATCCGCTGGTGCTGGTGGATGCGGACCGGATCGTGTCCGGCGGCAATTTTCACGCGGAACCGGTCGCCTTTGCCGCCGACCAGATCGCTCTTGCCATTGCAGAACTCGGTGCCATCGCCCAGCGCCGGATTGCATTAATGGTGGACCCCGCGCTGTCCTTTGACCTGCCGCCGTTTCTGGCACAGGATCCGGGGCTCAATTCCGGCATGATGATTGCCGAAGTCACCACCGCCGCCCTGATGAGCGAGAACAAGCACCTCGCCAATCCCTGCTCGACGGATTCCACCCCGACCAGCGCCAATCAGGAAGACCATGTCTCCATGGCAGCCCATGGCGCGCGGCGCCTGATCCGGATGACGGAGAACCTGTCGCATATTCTCGGCGTGGAGCTGCTGTGCGCTTGCGAAGGCGTTGAACACCGTGCCCCCTTAAAGACCAGCCCTGCCTTGCAGAAGGTTCTGGACCGGTTGCGGGAGACTGTGCCGCCCCTCGCACAGGACCGCTACATGGCCCCGGATCTGGAAACCGCGGCCGAACTGGTGCGCGACCGCGCAATCGTCTCGGTCCTCTCCGAAAACCACATGATCAAGCTGGGAGCCGTCCATGCAGCCGGTTGAGGTGTTTGCGGGCGACGGCCCGATTGTTCTCGGCGTTCCCCACGCGGGAACCTACGTGCCGCAAGAGATCCGGACCCGGCTGAATGAAACCGGGCAGCTGCTTGCCGATACCGACTGGCATGTGGACCGGCTCTATACGGGCCTGCTTGCGGGCGCGACCATGGTGAAGGCCAACTTTCACCGCTATGTCATCGACGCCAACCGGGACCCTGCAGGGGTGTCGCTCTATCCGGGCCAGAACACCACAACGCTCTGCCCGGTGATCGATTTTGACGGCACGCCGATCTATCACGAAGGCTCGGAACCGGACGGGGAAGAAATCGAAGCCCGGCGGCTTGCCTGGCACGCGCCTTATCATGCAGCCCTTGAGGCCGAACTGAAGCGGGTGAAAGCCAGGCACGGCATCGCGATCCTCTATGATTGCCATTCCATCCGGGCACATGCCCCGTTCCTGTTTGAGGGCCGGTTGCCGGACCTCAACACCGGCACCAATGGCGGCACCACCTGCGCACCCGAAATCGAGCGGGCCGTGACAGAAGCGACGGAACAGGCCGGGGGCTACACGTCTGTCTTGAATGGCCGCTTCAAGGGCGGCTGGACGACCCGTCACTACGGCCAACCGGAAACCGGCATCCATGCGATCCAGATGGAGCTGACGCAGGCGACACATCTTGCCAGCGAAGCCCCGCCGTTTGCCTATGATCCGGCCAAGGCAGACCGTCTGCGCATTCACCTGAAACAGATCCTGGAAGCGCTGGAAGCGCTTGCCCCAACCCTTGCCCGCTAATCCCGCGCATCAGGAGACAACAATGGCTGACCGCCGCCACAATGCCCGTGACGTCTTCCCGCCGACCGGCACGGATCTCAATACAAAATCCTGGCTGACCGAAGCGCCTCTGCGCATGCTGATGAACAATCTGCACCCGGACGTCGCCGAAAACCCGCATGAGCTGGTGGTTTATGGCGGCATCGGCCGTGCCGCCCGCACCTGGGAAGATTTCGACCGCATTGTCTCAAGCCTCAAATCACTTGAAGATGATGAAACCCTTCTGGTCCAGTCGGGCAAGCCGGTTGGCGTGTTCCGCACCCACAAGGACGCCCCGCGCGTGCTGATCGCCAATTCCAATCTGGTGCCAAACTGGGCCAACTGGGATCATTTCCACGAACTCGACAAGAAGGGACTGGCCATGTATGGCCAGATGACAGCGGGTTCGTGGATCTATATCGGCACGCAAGGCATCGTTCAGGGCACCTACGAGACCTTCATGGAGGCCGGGCGCCAGCATTACGAGGGCAATCTGAACGGCCGCTGGATCCTGACCGCAGGTCTGGGCGGCATGGGCGGTGCCCAACCGCTGGCCGCCGTCATGGCGGGCGCTTGCTGCCTTGCCGTCGAATGCGATGAAAAGCGCGCCGACTTCCGCCTGCGCACGCGTTATGTTGATGAGAAGACCCACTCGCTCGACGAGGCGCTGGCGATGATCGAGCGCTGGACCAAAGCAGGCGAGGCCAAGTCCGTCGCGCTGATCGCCAATGCGGCAGATGTGTTCCCGGAACTGGCCGCGCGCGGCATCAAGCCCGACATTGTCACCGACCAGACGTCGGCCCATGACCCGGTCAATGGCTATCTGCCCAAGGGCTGGACGGTCGCCGAATGGCACGCAAAGGCCGAAACCGATCCGAAAGCGGTTGAAAAGGCCGCCCGCGCCTCGATGAAAAACCATGTTGCCGCCATGGTCGCGTTCTGGAATGCGGGCGTGCCTACGCTCGATTATGGCAACAACATCCGGCAGGTCGCCTTTGACGAAGGTCTTGAAAACGCCTTCGCTTTCCCCGGTTTTGTGCCCGCCTACATCCGCCCCCTGTTCTGCCGGGGCATCGGGCCGTTCCGCTGGTGCGCGCTGTCCGGCGATCCGGAGGACATCTACAAGACCGACGCCAAGGTCAAGGAACTGATCCCGGACGACCCGCATCTGCACAACTGGCTCGACATGGCGCGCGAGCGCATCGCATTTCAGGGCCTGCCCGCCCGGATCTGCTGGGTCGGCCTCGGCCAGCGCCACCGGCTGGGACTTGCCTTCAACGAAATGGTCCGAAAGGGCGAGCTGAAGGCACCGGTGGTGATCGGCCGCGATCATCTTGATTCAGGCTCCGTCGCCTCCCCCAACCGGGAAACCGAGGCAATGAAGGACGGCTCGGACGCCGTCTCCGACTGGCCGCTCCTGAATGCCCTGCTCAACACCGCCTCCGGTGCCACCTGGGTGTCGCTGCACCATGGCGGCGGCGTCGGCATGGGCTATTCCCAGCATTCCGGCATGGTGATCTGCTGCGACGGCACTGAAGATGCCGACCAGCGCCTCGCACGCGTTCTGTGGAACGACCCGGCCACCGGCGTCATGCGCCACGCCGATGCCGGCTACGAGATCGCCCTCGACTGCGCCCGGGGTCAGGGTCTGAACCTGCCGGGTATTTGAGTGTGATTTGTGAAGTGGTGAGACCCCGGCACTCACCACTTCACTAAGAGTTACAGACTTTTTCTATTGGAGCGCAGTGAAAGACAATTTTTTCTCGAAATTGCGAATTAGACTTATTACAAATTCAACACGAATATATATAATTTCTTCGCATGTACGGTGTTAGTTTCGGTACACCCATCAAAAATGGCAGAGTATACAGGAACGTTGCTTTATGCGGCTCCACATGATTAACCCTTTCAGGCAGACAAAAGATATAGTCTTGCCTGACCGATGCACTTCGGCAGTTATACTGGGTACCGCCAATCCCAATTGAGCATCTCAAGCTGGAAAAACACCAGCTATTGCGCACATATTCCACCGGCGCGCCCTTTACCGGACGCGAACACAAAGACTGCCGCCCCATTCACAGGACAGTTTTTCCTCCAAACCACAAGCAAATTCAAATCATAAACATCAGCATTAATCACTATTCATCAAGTTTTAAGGCCGCCGCAATCCAGCATCCCGTATCGTCAAGTGAGCCGTCTTTGCGGTTATGAGGGCGATAATGACCATACTTATCCCACAAGTCAAACTTCGATCCCGACAAATAAGCCTACTATACAACGAGAGGAGATTCGATGAGCTGACCAACCTTTACACGCAAAACGCCCAATTAATACTACCTCACGCACCGATCATGGATGGCTCTCTGAGGATTTACAATAGTTTTG
This sequence comes from Roseibium sp. RKSG952, assembly GCF_009711355.1. Lineage (NCBI taxonomy): Bacteria > Pseudomonadati > Pseudomonadota > Alphaproteobacteria > Hyphomicrobiales > Stappiaceae > Roseibium > Roseibium sp. RKSG952. Next base: position 12,840 of record NZ_SMMF01000944.1, read on the forward strand.
CCACACTGCTCGAAAGTGGCGCAGATAGATACACGACTGAAACAAGTGATGTAAAAGTATTCGATGATTACGCTTTAGAATCAGGAAACTTCATGGTCCATGATCAAAATTCGAAAATTGTGGATCTTGGAACCTATCAAATTCTATGGAAAAATATTAATGGCAGTCTATTCATAGTAAGAGACATGGCAACAAGCATATCCATGAAATTGACTGGAAATAGATTCACCCAAGACGAAAGCAATTTTATTAACACATTTTCCGAAATGGCGTACAGCGACATGGTATCAACAAGTTTAAAAGACTTCAAAAACAAAAACAGAGAATGATATTAAATATCATTATACTTATAAGTATAATTAATGAAATTTATTCAACAAATGACTGCAATATTAAATAAATAAAAATACCAAACAATCATCCGTATTTATATCATATCTCAAAACGCAGTCTCAGAGCAGTCCAATGACGATATCAACCTCGGATATAAACTCGCTTCAAGGCAAATTTTCATTATTATATAATAATAAGCTTATAAATGAGCTTGCTAAAATGTACCATGACGGCGCTCATGTTGTCATTCCACATTCACCCAAAATAATTGGCCGCGCAAACATTACTGAATCTTTTATAAATTATTTAGAAAGTGGAGCAGATAAATTCATAACAGAGTCAACAAATATAATGATATTTGATGATTACGCTATAGAAACAGGAAAATACACTGTATTTGGGTGTGGAAACACCACTATCGATCTCGGCAGATATCAACTCTTATGGAAACATATCAACGGTGAAATTGTCATTGAAAATGAGATCGCAACCAGTACTTCGATAAAAGAAAAAATAACACATCCTGCAGATATACCTGACCGGTTTATGGAGACATTTTCCGAACGAGCATACAGGAGTTTATTGGAAAATTCATATTTGAACATCACTTGAAGTTACCAAAATATCACTCAAAAATACTTAAATACAAGCAAAATTACCTTACTGAACACGACTAATATTCAGAATACCAAACTCAGCCGGGCAAACACCAAATCAATTGCGCTTGAAACGAACCGGCAATGTAAATGACCAGCTTCTTCGATTGGCCGCTTCCGGGATTTTCGGGAAGGGTGCAGCGCGGTGAACCGCTTTGAGGGCCTCCTCGTCGTGACGGGTCGAGCCCGAGGACGTCACCAGCCGGACATTGCTCACGCCGCCGGAAGCCGCAATTGTGAAGGCAACAACCACATCTTTCACCTGCCCCCCGCCACCTCGCGGCGCGCGGACAGAACGTGCGAGCTTGCGCTGGACCTTGGCAGGGTAGTTGGTGACATCGGAGTTGCCCGCTTGCGCAGCCTTTCCCTTGCGCTGGGACCCGCCGCGTTTTGCCGTGCGCGCGCCCTGACCGCCTTGCCCGTCGGATGAAGCTGCGCTGACCGCGTTCCGGTTGGCGGCGGGACGCTCTGCGGCGGTTCTTTTGGGCCGGGTGGTCTCCGTTTTGGCAGCCGGGTCAGGCCGTGCCCCGGCTTGTTTCAAGGGCCGGTCCGGCGGGCGTCTGCGCGGGATGCCCACAGTCTGCACGGGCTGTAGTATCTCCGGCTTTTCGGCTGTTTCCAAGGGCGCGGTTACGTCTGCCTTTGCAGAAACCCCGGCCGGATTGATCGGTTCGGCCATCTCCGCAGGCTCCACATTTTCTGCAGGATCCTGAGGTTCCAACGGCCGCGGCGCCTCTGCCTGTTCGGATGTATCGGCCTTTGAAGGCTGAGCTTGAGGTTGTAGATTTGCGGATTCGGCCACTTTGTCGGCGCTGACCTTAGCCACCAGCAGTTCGGCCGGATCAGATTGCACCGGTTCCGCAGGTTGAATTGTTGCATCCGGTTGAACCGGGGCCTCTCGAAGGATGTCGTCGGGAGAGAGCATCGCCGGTTCGGCGAGCGGAACGGCGAGAGCGGCTTCCGCCTTTTGCAGGGGAACGGCAGCGGCCGGTGTTGCCGTTTCAATGGCTGCAGGTGCAACAGGGTTCACGGCCTCTGGACGGATCAGCTCGGTTGTTTCCGCTTCTGCTGCCTGGCGCGGTCTTTCGGCGGCCAAAGGTTCCGGGACCTCTTCCGGCGTCACTGTGGCTGCCGTCGTTCCGGCCAGAACGGTGTCGAAGGCAGAGGAACCAAGGACAGCATCCTGGACCGCGCCCGCGCCTTCGATCTGAAGCAAGGGCTCTTGTTTGACGGTCAACGCCACCACGCCGAAATGCAGTGCTGCAGAAACGGCAATTGCACCTAAAAAGACCTGCCGTGTCAGCCTCATGGTGCTTCGTTCCGCGTCACGATCACCACGCGGCCCGCACCGGCCGCATATAGCGCGTCGACATGGGCAAGCAGATCCGTTGCACCGAGGGCCTCGTCCGCGGCCAGACGAACGAATGGACCACCATCTTCCACCACCTGTTCCAGCCCTGCGAGATAGTCGGAAGCGGTAACCGCTTCATCCCGATAAAACAGCCCCCCATCCGCGCGCGCGTAAAGGGCATCGGGTGGCGGCAAGGGCGGTGCATTTTCGCTCGCCGCAAGTGTCACTTCCGGGTCTTCGGGCGGTGACAACTGGCCTGCGACCAGAAAGAAGATCAGCATCAGGAAAACGACATTGATCAGGGAGATCGTCGTCTCCATCTGGCGTTTCTTTTGGGGAGGAGGAAGTTTCAGCATCAGGATAACGGGTTATCGGGCAAGGGTCACGCTCAGGTTCTCGACGGATTTCAAATCCGAAAGCACGGTGACCAGTTGCTGGGTGGTCGTCTCGCCGCGCACCAGAACCAGCAGGCTGTCTATGTCGCGTGCCGTCAGCGCTTCCGCCTCACCGTGCAGCCTGTCGGGTTCAACGGCATTTCCATTCAGGCGCAAGGCATCGCCCTCGACCAGAAGCAGCGCCTTGGGCACGGCCCCCGTGCCACCGCCGCCACCGGGCGCACCGATTTCCACCTCGCCAAACCGGGTGAAGGTGGACGACAGCATGAAGAACAGCAGCAGCAGAAAGATCACATCGACCAGCGGCGTCAGTGAAATCGGCCTGGCCCGGCGCTGCGGGCGGTTAATATGCATGCGCAAACCGGGCCGGTTGGGGGGCCGCCGGGCGCGGTTGAAGCCCCGCGCTCTGGGCATTGAGCAGAATAGACGCGGCCAGCGTTTCAACCGCCACCCGTTCACTTTCCAGCCGCCCTTCCAGCCAGGTCACCACCAGCGACACGGGCATGGCGACCGCAAGCCCGGCAGCTGTCGTCATCAGCGCCACCCAGATCCCGCCGGCAAGTGCGGACGGGTCCACGTTCGAGCCCGCGTTCTGCAAGGCTTGAAACGCCTCGATCATGCCAAGCACGGTGCCGAACAGTCCGATCAAAGGCGCAACCTGGGCAATGGCTTCAAGAGCGCGGACACCGCGCGAAAACCGGTGCAGGTCGGCTGCCGCATCGCTGGCGATTCGCTCCTCCGCCCGCGCCTTGTCGAGACAGCTGGTGACAGAAAGTTCCATGGCGGTTGAGACGGCACGTTCCGCAGCGCTCACCGGATTGACGAGCATTTGCCGGGCTTCGGTCTGGCGGTTGGCCATCCAGTAGCGCGCGGCGGTCTCGGCACGGTGCTTTTGCCCGACGTGGCAGCGCAGAAACTCGGCCACCTTCATCAGGATCACCGCCAGAGCGATGACTGACAATCCCGCGATGACAGTGACGACCGGGCCGCCGAGATCAAGCAGTTCGAACACACGATCGAGAACGGTGGAAACCATCGGAAAACCTCCTAGTGAATGAAGGACACGGATGTGCGGCTGGTCAGCGCAAGCGGCGCGGAGCAATGGGCGGACGGCACCTCGCCGGTACAGCCTGATGGCCCGTTAACCAGGATCCGGCCGGTGTTCTCGCAGCTCACACCGGGCACATTGAACTGGCGCACCACGGTCTTGCCGGCAGCCAGCTTGCCGAAATCAATGGCCGTGAGACGGGCAATCACGCCGTCGCGGTCGAAAAACACCAGCTCATAAGAGCTTTTGTCCAGCGCATGGCCAGTGCCGTTGACGGCGACAAAAGACAGTTTGCAACCGCTTTCCGCTGGCTCAACCTTGTTCAATTCGATCGCCAGTTCCGCCGGTCCGGCGGCTTGCGCAGCAGGTGCCGCCAGGCAAGCTGCCGTCAGAAAAATGGATTTCAGAATTCGCCTTGCATTCAACATCAACAGCTCCCTCGCCCGTCAAAAAAAGTCAAAAACAGGTCCGGCCGCCCGGAGACCAGGCGGCCGGATATCGTCAAAATCTCTGGGTGAAGCTCAGCTTGAAACTGCGGCCGGCCCCTTCGTCGTCACTCAAGTGGTTCCGGTAGGACTTGTCGAAAATATTGTCGATGTTGAACCGGACTTCGCTGTTCCGGAAGTGGCCGTCCTCCGGGTTCCAGGCGGCATAGAGATTATGGAGGGCGTAGCCTGCGGTTTCGCTCTCGTCGTCGCCGACGCGGGTTTGCGTGGCGTAGAAGTCGCCCTTCCAGCCGAAATCGAGATCCCAGGGCTGATAGACATAGCCGACTTTCAGGAACAGGCTGTCGGCAGGAACTGCATTGAGATAAGTGTCGTCGGTGACATTGGTGCCGCGAATGATCGACCCGCCGAGGCCCGCATACCACGTCTCGGAAGCGTAGGCTGCCTCGATCTCAAGCCCCTGATACCGCGCCTTCGGAACGATATCGGTCTGGACTTCAGACCCGTCCCAGTAACTGGCATAAAAGTTCGAGATGTTGTTGCGGAAGGCCGTCGTCTTGATCTGCAGCGCATCACCGTCACTCGCAAGATCGTTGAACGACAGGGTGAACCCGGCCTCGAAGTTGTTGGAGACTTCCTTCTCGACGTCGTTGACGGTGTAGTTGTTGTAGGCTTCGTCGAGGGTTGGAAGACGCTCGGTACGGGCAACAGACCCGAAAATCCCGAACCATTCCGACATCTTCACCAATGCTGCGAACTTTGGCGAATAGCCAAATTCGCTCTGGGTGTCGTTCAGATTGACCGTCGTACCGCTGCTGTCGACATAACTGCCGACATGAACCTGCGAATAATCAATCCGCATGCCTGGGATCAGGGTCACCTGGTCATTCCAGACAAACTCACTCTGGACATAACCACCGACAAGGGTCGAGTCCCCTTCCGGATGAGTGTTTGACCCGGATTGGGTGTAGGTGCCGAAATCACGCGGATTCTTGCGTTCCTGATAATGTCCATCCAGACCCGTCGAGACATAGGCAATCCAGCTTTCGCCCAAGGTCAGCGTCGACAGGTTGTCGATATTGCCCTGCCAGGTCTCGTAGGAATATTCCGAGCTGTAACCGAACGGATAGTAACAAATAGGGGGCGTGGAGGGGCTGAATTGAACACAGACTTCATCCTGATTGTCCTGCTCGACCCGTGTATCCGACCAACTGACTTGCGCCTTCAAGTCCAGCAAGTCATTGCCGGAAAATGCGTTTTCATAGCCAATGATCGCAGTCTGATCGGTCACGGTGCGATCCACGTCACCAAACCCGGTTCCCCACTCGATCTGGTCATAGGTCTGGTTGTCTTCGTCGCTGTACCAGCGCTCGTAGCTGGCAAACACCGACTGATCGTCGTTGGCCCCGAATGTATAGCGGGCCTTCGCGAGACCGCTCATGGAGCTGAAGTCGCTGTCGCTGATCTTGTTGCCGTGGCCGTCGGTCAAATCTTGCGACTGGCGGTAATTGAAAGCCCCGAGAACCTCGAAATTCTCGAAAGGCTCGAACGCAACAATTCCGCTGGTCAGCCAGCCGTTGCCATTGGAATCCCAGCCGGTTTTCAAGTGACCGCCATAGAGATCACCTTCATCGAGAAAATCGCTGGCATCCTTGGTTTCGAACAGGACGACCCCGCCCATTGCACCGGCGCCATAAAGGGTGGAAGAGGCCGGGCCGCGCAAAACCTCGACCTGCTTATAGAGTTCCGGATCGGAGAAGAACGATCCCATCCGGTATTGTTCGTAAAACTTGTTGACGCCGTCGACCTGAATGATGATGCGCGACTCGTCGCCGGAAAGGGATTCACCAATGCCGCGGATGTTGATGCTTTCACCGAAAACCGAGTTGCTGCCTGTCGACGTCACACCCGGGATTTCGGCAAAAAGATCGCCGACGGTCCGCGGCTGCAGCTCGTCGATTGCTTCCTGATCCACAACGGTGACCGCCTGCGGTGTGTCGATCGCCACTTTTTCGACACCAGTCCCCACCACAATCCGGTCGAGTGGCGTAACATCCTGCACCTTCTGCCCGTCCTGAGCTGCCGCCTGTCCCGCTATAACCAAAACCCCAACCGCAACGGTTCCCATCAGATATTTCTGATGGCCCTTAAACGACCCCATTCCATGCTCCATCTGCCTGCGCGTTTGCCGCGCTTTTTCCCGCGCCGTGTCACTCAATATAATATGAATATTGAACTCAGGTATTGCAGTTCATAGGAAACATGATTATGAGAGTCAAGTATTACATCCCGGCAGGGAATGACCGAAACGCTATTGAACCACCGGAAATGCAACAAGTTTTCCGAAGACAGGTTCGATGTGCCTTTCGGGTAAACCTGACCGTGGGGAGGACGTTTGAGACGCGAAGGCTTTAATAAATGACCGACGGCAACCCTGTTCAAGGCGCCACACCGAACCCGCAGCACATCCGGACCATGCGCACGCAATATCCGAAAATGCGCGAACGTGATCTTGCCCGGATGCTGGGTGTTTCGGAGGCTGAACTGGTGGCGAGTTTTTGCGGCCACGGAACACGACGCCTTGAGGTCCGTTTTGACGACATCTTCGAAGGCCTGAAGACGGTCGGCGAGGTCATGGCACTGACGCGCAACGAAAGTGCTGTGCATGAAAAGATCGGGCCGTTCGAGAAATTCGTCTCCGGTAAGCACGCAGCCCTGATGCTCGGCGAGCAGATCGACACCCGCATGTTTCCGTCCTCCTGGGTTCACGGGTTTGCGGTCGAAAAGCAGGACGGCGACGCGGTTCGCAGATCCTTGCAGTTTTTTGATGCCCATGGCGAAGCGGTTCAAAAAATCCACACCCGGACTGCGACCGATCTGGACGCGTGGAACCGTCTGGTCGACAGTCTCGTTTCGGACAATCAGTCGGACGTGATCGCCGAAGGGGTGACGGAGGCGTCGCCAACCGAACGCCAGAAGCCCGCCTCTCATCTGGAGCCGGTGTTGCGCGAGCGTTGGCAAGGCATGACTGATCCGCACCAGTTCCACGGCCTTTTGCGCGACCTCGGTCTTGATCGTCAAAGTGCCTTCGAATTGGCGGGCGACAGCTGGGCCTGGAAACTCGACCCGGGCGCAGTCACCGCCATGCTGCATCATGCAGCGGGTGAAAACCTTCCGATCATGTGCTTTGTCGGCAACCGTGGCTGCATCCAGATTCATTCCGGACCGGTCGAAAACATCATGGAAAAGGGACCCTGGATCAACGTGATGGACCCGACCTTCCATCTGCACCTGCGCACGGATCACATCACGACGGTCTGGGCAGTGCGCAAGCCCGCCGACACCGAACATGTCACCTCGATCGAGGCCTATGACGATACCGGCAATCTGATCATCCAGTTCTTTGGCGTGCGCAAGGAAGGCCAGGTCGAACGGTCGGACTGGCGCGATCTGGTCGAGCGTCTGCCGCAGATCGAACGGGCTGTTGCTTTGGGAGGTGCATAAGTGAACCGCCGCGCTTTCAAGGAGCTTCTGGCCGCAAGTGCGCTGACGGTTATGGCAGCGCTCACACCTCTGAAACTCGATCATGTCATCACACCGGCACAAGCCGCCGAAGAGGCTCCGCAACGGATCGTCTCTGTCGGCGGGGCTGTAACCGAAATCGTGTATGCGCTCGGCGAGGAGGACCGGCTGGTGGCGCGCGACACCACCAGCATCTTTCCGCAAGACGCCGCCGCCCTGCCGGATGTCGGCTATATCCGGGCGCTTTCGCCGGAAGGGGTGCTGTCGGTCGGCCCGGACCTGATCCTGTTGCTGGAGGGAAGCGGCCCGCCGGAAACCGTGGAGCTTCTGCAAAAGGCCGGCATCCCGATCGCCAGTATCCCCGAAGCCTTCACCGCCGAGGGGATCGCGGAGAAGGTTCTGGCCGTGGGTGAAGCTCTCGGCAAACAGGATCAGGCAGCGGATCTGGCTGCGGGCGTGAAAGCGGATCTTTCGGAAGCGCACAGCCAAGCTGACGGCAAGGCCGCTCACGTCAAGGTTCTGTTCGTGCTTTCGACACAGGGCGGACGGATCCTTGCCTCGGGCACGGACACTGCGGCAGACGGCATCCTGAAGCTGGCAGGGGCCCAAAACGCGATGCAGGCCTTTTCTGGCTACAAGCCGCTGAGCGACGAGGCGATCCTGCAGGCTGCTCCGGATGTGATCCTGATGATGGACCGGACAGGCGATCACGAGGGTGCAGACATTTTCGAACACCCGTCCGTTGCCGCCACACCGGCCGGCCTCAACAAGCGGATCATCCGCATGAACGGTCAGTATCTGCTCGGCTTCGGCCCGCGCACCGCTGGCGCTGTCAGCGAACTGGCTTCAGCCCTGGCCGCTTATGAGATCGTCCCACCCTCGCAATGACCGATCACGTTGCCCCATCCCCGCGTGTCCGCGGTCCCCTGCCGGCCTTTTTCCGGTTGGGGACCGGAGGTGACAGGGAATCGCTTGCGCGTCTGGCCCTTTGCGGTCTGACTGTTACCCTGCTGGCTGCCATAATGGCAGGCCTAGTAATCGGCCCGATTTCTCTTCCCGTTATCGAGATGTTGCCGCAGGTTCTCAAGCACGTTTTGCAGGGCACTGTTCCGGCTGACGACCCGATCGCGGTCCGCAACTGGATCGTCCTGACTGAAATCCGCATGCCACGCGTCATTTTGGGCGCATTGGTCGGCGCGGCCCTGGCCGTGTCCGGTGCGGTCATGCAAGGGCTGTTCAGAAACCCGCTCGCCGATCCCGGGATCATCGGCATTTCGGCTGGTGCGGGGCTTGGAGCCGCCAGTTTCATTGTATTTGGCGGAACTGTGCTTGCTCCGGTTTCCGTGTTCCTCGGCCCTTTCGCCTTGCCTATTGCCGCTTTTACCGGTGCTCTGTTTTGCATGCTGCTTCTCTATCGCATCGGGACGCGCCAAGGCGTGACGTCCGTTGCCACCCTGCTTCTTGCGGGGATCGCGCTCACGGCGCTGGCAGCAGCCTCGATCGGGCTCCTGGTCTATGTGGCAGATAATCAGCAATTGCGGGACATCAACTTCTGGAACCTGGGTTCGCTTGCGGGTGCCAACTGGGACAAGGTGCTCGGCGCGGGGCCGATCATCCTGTTCATGCTTGTCGCCGTTCCGTTTCTGGCGCACGGCCTGAACGCGCTGATGCTGGGGGAAGCCGCAGCTGGCCATATGGGCATTCGGGTCCAGCGCCTGAAAAATCTGGCGATTGTCGCTGTCGCCGCGGCAACGGGTGCTGCGGTTGCCGTCAGTGGCGGCATTGGCTTTGTCGGCATTGTCGTACCGCATCTGTTGCGCCTGACCATCGGCCCCGACCATCGCTATCTCCTGCCCGCCTCCGCGTTGCTTGGGGCCAGCCTGCTGATCCTGACCGATGCGGCAAGCCGCACCATGGTGGCTCCCGCAGAACTGCCGATCGGAATTCTGACGGCCTTTGCGGGCGCACCGTTCTTTCTCTGGATCCTGCTGCGCAAGCGCGGGTTGACGGGGCTTTGAGTGTCATGACGGCCCCTTGCGCTTCAATTCAAGCATCAGCCCGCACATTGGACGTCACACAGGCATCCGTGCATCTCGGACGCAGCACCGTCCTGCAAGATGTCAGCGTCAGACTGGAAGCGGGCAAATTCCACGCCATCATCGGACCGAACGGATCGGGCAAAAGCACGCTCCTGAAGGCCATCACCGGCGAGCATGCCTATACCGGGGAGATCAGCCTGAACGGCCTGCCGATACGCAACACAAGGCCGGAAGAGCTTGCCGCACTGCGTGGTGTGCTCGCTCAACACACCTCACTCTCCTTCCCGCTGACCGTGTCCGAAGTAATCGGCCTCGGACTGTCCGCGCAGTCTTTTGCAACCACTCATGAAGAACGAAAGGCACGGACGGCAGAAGCCCTCGGCAAGGTCGATCTCGCCGGTTTTGAAGGCCGCATGGTGCACGACCTGTCCGGCGGCGAACAGCAACGGGTGCATCTGGCCCGTGTTCTGTGTCAGGTTTGGGAGCCTGTAAGCGCAGATGGCGCTCCGCGCTGGCTGTTTCTGGACGAGCCGGTGTCAAGCCTCGACATCAAGCACCAGGTTCAGATCATGGACCTGGCCGCCGACTACGCCCGGCAGGGCGGCGGGGTTCTGGCCGTGATGCACGATCTCAATCTGACCGCAAATTATGCCGGTACCGTTCTCGCCTTGCGCGGCGGCCGGAGGATCGCCCATGGTCCGGTCGCCGAGGTCTACCGGAACGAGACGCTGTCCCGTGCGTTCGACCATCCGATCGAAATCAACACCGCACCGCGCAAGCAACAGGTGCCGTTCGTTCTGCCAATCGTGTGACACCGAACACACGGAAACAAAAAGGCCCGCGCTGAACCAGCGCGGGCCTGTTTTTGTTGACGCAGGGCCGGTCAGAGCGCCTTGCTCATCACCCGGGCCAAACGCTTGGTGAACTCGGCCGGCTCTACCGGATCATCACCATCTGCAATCCGGGCCTGATCGAGCAGAAGATAGGCCGCATCCTCGAGCACCACATCCTCGGCGGCATTATCCGCCTTGGCACGCTCCGCAAGCTTGCGGATCAGATCATGGTCGGCATTGATTTCGAGGATCTTGCGGGAGCTGTCATTGAGCTTGCCCTGCTGGCGCAGCAGGCTTTCGAGCGCAATGTCCATGCCGCCGTCGTCACCGACAAGGCACACCGGGCTTTCATGCAAGCGCTTGGACACGCGCACATCCTTGACGGCCGTGTCCAGAACCACCTTGATGGCCCCGATCAGCGGCGCGACATTGGCGGCCTTGTCCTCGGTTTCCTTTTCGTCTTCCTTCTTGTCCTCGCCTTCGACCTTGTCGAGATCGTTGGCCCCTTCGGTTACGGACTTGAACTGCTTTTCGCCGAAGATGGCACCGCGGTTGACCCAGTATTCGTCAATCTGGTCGGAGAGAAGCAGCACTTCGACGCCTTTGGCGCGGAAGGCTTCCAGATGCGGCGAGCTGGCAATCTTCTTGGCGTCGGTCCCGACGATGTAGTAGATTGCTTCCTGGCCTTCACTCATCCGCTCCATGTACTCTTTCAGGCTGAAAAGCCCTTCGCCATGGGTAGAGTTGAAGCGGCAGACTTCAAGGATGCGTTCCTGCAAGGCCGGATCCTCCACGAGGCCTTCCTTGATCACGGCGCCGTACTTCTTCCAGAAGTTGGAATACTCCTCGGCATCCTTGTCAGCGTATTTGCCGAATTCCTTCAGAATGCGCTTGGTGAGGCTCGACTTGATCTTTGCAAGCTTGGCATCGGTCTGCAGCATCTCGCGCGAGACGTTCAGCGACAGGTCTTCCGAATCGACCACACCTTGCACAAAGCGCAGGAAGTGCGGCAACAGATCCTTCGCTTCTTCGGTGATCAGCACACGATTGACATAAAGCTTGACGTGCGACTTCTGTTCCCGGGAAAACAGATCGAACGGTGGCATCGTCGGCACGAACAGAAGGTTCGTGTAGCTGACGACCCCTTCCACCCGGTTGTGGATCGTCATGGAAGGCTCATCGTAGCCCTTGGTCACATGATGATAGAATTCCTTGTACTGCTCCGGCGTGATGTCCTTGGCCGGACGGGTCCAGAGCGCGGACGCCTCGTTCAGCTCGCTGACATTCTCGCCTTGCCCCCACAGGATCGGAAATCCGATGTGATCGGAATAGGTCTGCACCACCCGCTGGATGCGCATCTTTTCCAGAAACTCGCTCGCATCCTCCTTGAGATGCAAGGTGATGGTGGTGCCGCGTCCATCCCGTTCCGCCGGCTCGACGGAAAATTCGCCCTGGCCTTCCGAAGACCAGAGATGGGCCTCGTCTGTTCCCGCCTTCCGGGTCAGAACGTCAACCTTTGTCGCCACCATGAACGACGAATAGAAGCCGACGCCGAACTGCCCGATCAGGTTCAGACCGTTCTTGTCGTCTTCCTTAAGCTTGTCGAGAAAAGCGCCAATCCCGGATTTCGCGATCGTGCCGAGGGTTTCCAGAAGGTCGTCCCGGTCCATGCCGATACCATTATCGGTAACGGTCAGCGTGTTCGCCTCCTTGTCGGCGTGGATCGTGATCCTGAATTCGGTGTCACCCTGGATCAATTCCGGCTGCGTCAACGCCATGTGGCGGAGCTTGTCACACGCATCGGATGCGTTGGAAATCAATTCGCGCAGAAACACTTCGCGGTTCGAATAGAGCGAGTGCGTGACGATTTCCAGAATACGGCCGACTTCGGCCTGGAATTCGTAGGTTTCCTTGACGGCGGTGTCCGTCATCCTGTTTCTCCCGTTCAATAATTTTGTAAAGGGCAATAAATGGCTTCGATTGATAGCTAGTTTCGCCCCTTCCGTAAAACAAGGCGCAAAAACTACAACACTGTGGAACCAAGCGGGATTCCGGACATTTGCCAATCCTCGGCATCAGGATCAGCAAATACGCGGCAATTGCTCCCCGCTGAGCCAATCGACAACCCTTGCGCCCCCGAACGACGTGTTCATCACGACCATCGCGTCCGGGTCCTCGACAATGGTGCCGATCCGTGCCGCCTGTTGCCCAAGCGGATGCCCCTGCATGACATTGAGCAGAACCGGTGCCCGTACCTCGTCGCAAATGCAGATCAGCTTGCCTTCATTGGCGACATAAAGCGGATCCAGACCCAGAATTTCGCAGGCCGCCTGCACGTCCGGATTGACCGGTATGCCGTCTTCCTCAAGAACGATACCAACACCGGAGGCATGGGCGATTTCGTTCAGCGCAGTCGCCAGCCCGCCGCGTGTCGGGTCCCGCAACACCGAGATCTCAGGAACAGCCGCAATCATCTCCGCAACCAGCCCATGCAGAGCAGCACTGTCGGACCGGATTTCGGTCTCGAATGCAAGGTTCTCCCGTTTGGACAGGATGGCAACACCGTGATCACCGATGGAGCCGGATATCAGCACAGCCTGCCCAGGTTTCGCAGACCGGGGGGAAATCGACACGCCCCCGGGCAAGACACCAACGCCCGCCGTGGTGATGAACACACCGTCGCCCTTGCCCTTTTCCACGACCTTGGTGTCGCCAGAGACAATGGGAACACCGGCCTCTCGCGCGGCCTTTGCCATGGAGATCACGATTGCCTCGAGGTCGGCCAGTGGAAAGCCCTCCTCCAGAATGAAACCCGCAGTCAGGGAAATCGGCCTTGCGCCTGCCATGGCGACATCGTTCAAGGTGCCGTGGACCGAAAGCGCGCCGATATCGCCACCGGGGAAAAACAGCGGCGAGATGACATGGGCATCGGTTGACATGACCAGACGGCCCGGCGGAGCGTCAAAAACGGCGGCGTCATGGCCCTGATCCAGGATCGGATTCTTCAGGTACCGGTGAAACAGGTCCTCAATCAGGTCGGACATCGCCCGTCCGCCGCCGCCATGGGTCAGGTCGACGGCCCCGGTGCGAAATGTCTCCTGATAAACGGGGCCGGTCATGCGGCTTTTTCCTTTTGTGTTTGTGCGGCAGCCCGCTTGCGCCCGTAGGTCCAATAGGCCGCACACGCACCTTCCGACGATACCATGCAGGCTCCCATCGGATTTTCCGGCGTACAGACCGTGCCAAACAGCTTGCAATCAACCGGCTTCTTGACCCCGCGCAGGATCGCGGGGCATTCGCAGGACTTCACCTCACGCGACTGCTTTGGCGTGACGGCAAAACGTTTCTCTGCATCGAAGTCCGCAAAGGCTTCCCGTATTTTCAGCGCACTTTCCGGCACCGTTCCGAGACCGCGCCACTCGAACTCGTCGCGCAACTCCAGTACCCGGGCCACCAGTGCTTGAGCTTTCTCGTTGCCGCCACGGGTGACGACCCGGGTGTACTGGTTTTCCACCTCATGCCGCCCCGCGTTGATCTGGCGGATCAGCATCAGGGTCGACTGCATCACGTCGAGCGGCTCAAACCCGGCAATCACGATCGGTTTGCGGAAATTGCGGGCAGCCGGTTCATATGGCGCCCACCCGATCACCGAACTGACATGGGACGGCCCGAGAAAGCCGTCGATGCGCACCGGGTCTTCGCCCGGTTCGGCGGGTGCCTGAACAATGTGGGCAATCGCGGGCGGCGTCAGGACATGATTGCAAAAGACGGTGAAATTCTTCAGCCCTTCGGCTTGCGCCTGAAGGATCGCAACAGCAGTCGGCGGCGTGGTGGTTTCAAACCCGATGGCAAAGAACAGGACCTGCCGGTCGGGATTGTCCCGCGCGATTTGCAAGGAATCCTGTGTCGAATAGACCATGCGGATGTCGGCCCCTTCCGCCTTGGCCTTGATCAGACTTTTCTGCCGGGTGCCGGGCACGCGCATCATGTCGCCATAGGTGGTCAGGATCACGCCTTCGGTGAGCGCCAGCTCCACCGCATCATCCAGCCGCCGCACCGGCAGCACGCAGACCGGGCAGCCCGGACCATGCACGTAGGTCACATTCCCGGGCACCAGATCCTGCACGCCATAGCGGAAGATCGCATGGGTATGGCCGCCGCAAAACTCCATCAGGTGATAGAGGCGCGCCGGATCTGCCTCCTGCGTGATGGCCATTGCAAGCTTCTTGGCAAGTTTCCCGTCCCGGAATTCGGAGATGTATTTCATGCCGGAGCCTCCGCCTTGGAACCGCCGGTCATTTCTTCCAGCTCCTCGGCCAGGACACCGGCTTCCGCCATCAGCTGCAGTGTCCGCTCGGCCTCTTCCTCACTGAGCTTGTGAAGCGCATACCCGACATGGACAAGCAGGTAGTCGCCGACTGCGACCTCCTCCAGCAAGGCAGTCGAAACCGGTTTCCGTATTCCCTCCAGAGCAACAGTTGCCATGTCATCGCTGTCCACGGAAACAACCCTTGCGGGAATGGCCAGACACATGTGGTTCTCTCCTATTCTGCCGCACGTGGGGCCGCAGCGCCCGCCATTTGCATCGCTCGCGCGCCTTCGAGCCACCGCAACCAGTCGCTCAGGCCCTCGCCGGTGCGTGCCGACACTTCCAGCACCTTGATCCGGCGGTTGACCTTGCGCGCATTGGCGATTGCCTCGGGCACATCAAAATCGAGATGCGGCAACAGATCGGTCTTGTTGAGGATCATCACGTCGGCCGTGGCAAAGATATCCGGGTATTTCAGCGGCTTGTCCTCCCCCTCGGTCACGGAAAGGATGACAACCGTAAAGGCCTCCCCAAGATCGAAGGCCGCCGGGCACACAAGATTGCCGACATTCTCAATGAACAGAATGGAGCCTTGCTCGGGGCCAAGCTTTTCGATCCCGTGGCCCACCATATGCGCATCAAGGTGACAGCCCTTGCCGGTGTTGATCTGAACCGCCGGGACACCGGTTTCCCGGATCCGGTCCGCATCATTTCTGGTTTGCTGATCGCCCTCGATGACCGCCGCCGGGACCTTGCCGGAAAGCGCTTTCAGCGTCTCGACCAGCAATGTGGTCTTGCCCGCGCCGGGGCTGGAAACGAGATTAAGCGCCAGCACGCCACGTTCCGCGAGATGCGTCCGGTTTTTCGCGGCATAGGCATTGTTCTTGCCCAGAATATCCGCCTCGACCTGAATGATCCGTGTCTGGCTCATCCCCGGCACCGAAGTCCCGGCTTCGCCTTGGCCGAAATGCAAGTGCCGAGTGCCGTCATCGCCGTGATGATGGTCTTGCTCATGAGACTGAACATGGACATGCCCCTCGCCGCAGCCGCAAACCGTACACATCAGACCACCTCCAGTTCCCGGATTTTCAGCTCTTCGCCCGCCACCACCTGAAGCGCTTCCGAGCCGCATTCCGGGCAGGTATCGAACCGCTTGCCAACCGGCACGGTCCTGAAACAGTCGAGACACAGCGCTTGCGCAGCCGGTCGCGAAATCTCAAGCACGGCCCCGTCAGCGAGAGACCCCTTCATGACCGCGTCAAAACCGAATTTCAGAGCTTCCGGCTCTACACAGGACAGCGCTCCGATATCGACAGCGACCCGTTTGACACGGGTAAAATGATCCCGTGCCGCCTGGGCCTTCAGGATATCCAGCATGCTCTCGCAAAGCGACACTTCATGCATGAGCTAGCTCCAGGTTTGAAGTCTGTTCCGCCTGCCAGTCCAGAAAGAACGCCTCGGCTTCGGCCAGATTGGCTTTTGCCCGCTCCGATAATCCCTCTTTCACCTCGCCATACTCATAGCCGGATATGCCAAGCACATAGGCGCGCGGTGCGGTTCCATAAAGGGTTTGGCACAGGCTCAAGACGGTGCGCGGTGTCAGGCTGTGGCTGCCCATGGCGTCTGGCGTGCCTACAAGGATTTCCCGGAAGGAAAAGCTGTCCTCGCCGCCGATTTCCGCATCCACGAAGATCACAATATCCTGCTCCGACAGCGCAAAGGCATGCTCTGCAACCAGCTGATAATCGGTATCGACTTCGAGCCCCGGCAAGCCACGGGCGGACATGCCTTCTGAAAAGGCCGGTCCGAGCCCGTCGTCCCCCCGTCCCGGATTGCCGTAACCGATCAGCAGCATGGCCTTGTCCTCACACCGATTGTGTCTTGCTGTCGACCAGGTCGCCGGCAGCATCAAAAAGCTCGACCTGCAGCGGCATCTGGCCAAGGGCGTGGGTCGCGCAGGACAGGCACGGGTCATAGGCCCTTATCGCCACCTCGACATGGTTGAGCATGCCTTCGGTGATTTTCTCGTGACCGGACAGATGCTTGACCGCGACGTCCTTGACCGCCCGGTTCATGCCCTCGTTGTTATGGGTCGTCGAGACGATCAGGTTGCAATAGGTCACCTGATCATGTTCATCCACCTGATAGTGATGGATCAGGTTGCCGCGCGGTGCCTCGATCACGCCGATGCCCTCGCCGCGCCGCTCGCCCTTGACGACCAGATCGGTGCCCTGAAGGTCGGGGTCGTGCAAAAGCTCGCGGATTTTCTCGACACAATGCAGCACCTCGATCATCCGCGCCCAGTGGTTGGTGAGGGTCGAATTGTTCGGCGTGCCGCTGGTCACCGCCATAAGCGCCCTGTGCGCCTCATTGGCCAGCGGCGTGTCGATGAAACTTGCCGTGTTCATCCGCGCCAGAGGGCCAACCCGGTACCACCCGGCAGCCGGTCCGAGCTCGGTGATGAACGGAAACTTCATGTAGGACCAGGACCGGACATCTTCCACAATCAGCTCGTGATAGCGGGTATAGGGCTCCTGATCGAAGATCATGTCGCTGGTGGAACTCAAGGCCCGGAGATTGCCGTGATAGAGATCCAGCGCGCCATCGCCTTCGCGCACAATCGAGAGATAGTTTGACGGAAAGGACCCGAACTCGGCGACAAGGTCTTCGTTTTCAAGTGTATAGTCCCGCGCAAGCGCCAGAGCGTCTTGCGCCCAGTCGATCATCCCGTCGACCCTGGACAGGAAATGATCCCGTTGCTCAATCGAAAGGTTCCGGTTGATGCCGCCGGGTATGGCACCGGTTCCGTGGATCTTCTTGCCTGCCGTCGCCTCGATGATCTCCTGACCGAACTTGCGCATCAGGATCGCGCGTTTGCCAAGTTCCGGCTTTTCCTTCAGCACCTCGAAGATATTGCGCTTTTCCGCAGGCGCGCCGAAACCGAACAACAGGTCGGGGGCCGCCAGATGGAAGAAGTGCAATACGTGGCTTTGCATCACCTGACCATAATGCATCAGGCGGCGCATCTTTTCCGCTGTTGGCGTCAGCTGGTCGACGCCGGCAATCATGTCCATCGCCTTGGCTGCCGCAAGATGGTGGCTGACCGGGCAGATCCCGCAAAGCCGCTGCACGATCACCGGGACTTCCCACATCATCCGGCCATGAATGAAGCGCTCAAAGCCGCGGAACTCGACAATATGCAGCCGCGCCTCCTCGACCTCGTTTTCCGCATTCATGTGAATGGTGACCTTGCCGTGGCCCTCAACGCGGGTGACCGGCGAAATCTCGATCATTCTGGGTTCGCTCATGGCAGGCAAACTCCCGGTCAGTCGAACTTGATCATGTCACTTTCAAAGCCCCGGAACCGTCCGGCCAGAAGCTTGGAAAGCGTGTCGAAGATAATGTCCCCGGTCGGCGCACAACCCGGGATCTGGTAATCGATCTCCACCACCTGCGAACACGGATAGACCTTGTCGAGCAGCAGGGGCAAGGCAGGATCATTCGGGACATGGTGGGTGGTGTTGCGGATATAGCGCCCGGTGATATAGGCCTCGTCCAGACACTCGCGCAAAGGGGCATCGGAATGCATGATCGCGTTGCGCATGGCAGGCAGCCCGCCCATGATCGCGCATTGGCCGAGGCCGACCAGTACATCGCAATGCCGCCGGAAATCCTGCAACACGTGGACATTTTCCTCGTTGCAGCAGCCGCCCTCGATGACGCCGATGTCGCACCGCCGGTCGAAACTTTTCTTGTCGGTCAGCGGCGAGCGGTCGATCTCGACCAGTTTCATCAGGTCTATCAAGCGTTCGTCAATGTCGAGAAACGCCATGTGGCAGCCGAAGCAGCCTGCCAGCGATACAGTGGCGATCCGGGCCTTGGGAAGGTCGGCGGTGGCGGTATCGCTCATTTACGCTTCTCCTCGATTTCGTGACCGATCAAACCCTTGTCGAATTCCCGTTCGCCGATCGGCGTGACAAAGCCGACCCGCTTGCGGATGATGCAACCGACCGGACAGACTTCGGAAGAGATCGCGTTGTCAGTCACATCGGCATCCGTTGCTGCAAGATTTTCGCCATTGACGGCAACACGGCGATGAATGCCGCGGCCGACATAACCGAAAACGCCCTTGCCATCGACATCCTGGGAGGCGCGGATGCAACGTCCGCAACTGATGCAGCGGTTGGTGTCGAGCGCAATGTCGGGATGGGAGGCGTCGAGCGCCCGGCAGGGTTCCAGATAGGGAAACTTGGTTTCCTCGGTCATGTCGAGCCGGTAGGCCATGGCCTGCAGTTCGCAATTGCCGCTGGCCTCGCAGATCGGGCAAAGGTGGTTGCCCTCGTGAAACAGCATCTCGACAAGATCCCGGCGCAGCTTGGTCAGATGCGGTGTTTCGTTTTCAACAGTCTGACCGGGGGCTGCTGGCTGGGTGCAGGCCGAAACGCTGCGCCCGCCCGCCTTGACCGTGCACACCCGGCAACTGCCCTGATGCCGCAGCCCCTGATGATCGCACAAGCGCGGGATATAGACGCCTGCCTCGTCGGCTGCCTCCATGATGGTCTGCCCGGCGTAGGCTGTGACTTCCACACCATCAATTGTGAAGGTGAAGCCGGTCTCTTTCTCCGTACCACTCATTGCGTGAAATCCCTGTCGAAGATGTAGGACCGCCTTTTTGCGATCTTCCGGGCACCGTCAATCGCCGACTGAATGTCGAACGTGTCGCGCAGTCCGTCCCTGGAGGGCTTGGTCATCGCG
The DNA here is from genome assembly GCF_009711355.1 of Roseibium sp. RKSG952. Taxonomy (NCBI): domain Bacteria; kingdom Pseudomonadati; phylum Pseudomonadota; class Alphaproteobacteria; order Hyphomicrobiales; family Stappiaceae; genus Roseibium; species Roseibium sp. RKSG952. The sequence goes on from NZ_SMMF01000944.1 coordinate 32,527, forward strand.
GAATAGACAAGCGGGAAATTTTGCAGCGTGCTGAGGACCGGGTTCGGCGAAGTCATCCCCAGTCCGCAGCGGCTGGTCTCGATGATCGTCGACGACAGGTCCTTCAGGTACTCGATGTCTTCAGGGTTCGCCAGCCCCTCCCGGAACTTGGCAATCGCCTTTTGCAGGAAGACATTGCCAACCCGGCAAGGCGTGCAGTAGCCGCAGCTCTCGTGCACGAAGAAGGACAGGTAATATTCGACAATTTCAAGGATATTGCGCTCACCACTGAAGATGATGATCGCCCCTCCGGTGGACAGGTCGTCGAATGTCAACTGACGGTGGAAGCTGTCGCGGGCAATCATCGCACCGCTCGGGCCGCCGACCAGAACCGCTGCGGCATCCTTGCCACCGGCCATGTCGAGAATGTCCCAGACCGTGTGGCCATAGGGCAGCTCGTAAATGCCCGGGTTCAGGCAATCGCCACAGATGGAATAAAGCTTGGTGCCATGACTGCCCTCGACGCCCATGGCGTTGAACCACGTCGCCCCCCTGTCGAGAATGCGGGCAGCATGACAATAGGTCTCGACATTGTTGACAACCGTCGGGTAGCCGAGATAGCCACGCACCACCGTGTAGGGCGGGCGGGTTTTCGGCTCGCCGGGCAGCCCTTCGCAGGAGCTGATCAAAGCCCCCTCCTCACCGCAGATATAGGCCCCGGCACCCATCTGGATGCGGATATCGAAATCGAAGCCCTTGCGGCCCAAAATCTCCTTGCCGAGCAGGCCCTTCCGGCGCCGGTCTTCAAGCACCTGTTCCAGCAGCGGCTTCAGATAGACATATTCGCCGCGCAGATAAATCACGCCGTCCCGAGCTCCGACCGCGCGCGCCGCGATGGTCATCCCCTCGAAAACGAGATGCGGACGCTCGGTCAAGAGAACCCTGTCCTTGAAGGTCCCAGGCTCCCCCTCGTCCGCATTACAGAAAACATAATGCCGTTCCGAACGTTCGGCGGCTGCAAAGCGCCACTTGCGCCCGGTGGTAAAACCGGCACCGCCGCAGCCACGCAGGCCGCTGTCCTCGACCGCTGTGATGATCTGCGAGGGCGTCATGGCCGCAGCTTTCGAAAGCCCGGCATCCTCCGGCACCGGCCCGAGCAGAACCTCGCCTGCATGGCGGATATTGTTGTCGACCATCCGGTTTGCGCGCTCATACGGCGTCAGTTCGAGGAAACGTCCGGTCACAAGCTGCTCGGGTGTCCGTCCCGCTTTGAGGCCTTCGGCAAAGGCGCGGGCCTTGTCCGGTGTCAGCCGGGTGATTACCACTTCATTGACCATCGCGGCCGGTGCCTGATCGCACATGCCGATACAGGGAGTGTATTCAAGCGAAAAAACGCCGTCCGCCGAGGTCTGGCCGATAGAAATGCCGAGAACCTCCTCAAACGCCTGGGTCACCGCTTCGAGCCCGTGATACCTGTCGACGATGTCGTCGCACAGGCGGATCGTGATCCTCCCCTTGGGTGTCAGCGAGAAGAAGGAATAGAAGCTGGCGACCCCTTCAACCTCGATCCGGGTCATGTCCATCCGGGCCGCGATCTTGTCCATGGTCGAGGGTGCAATGCACCGGTATCGGTCCTGCACATCCAGAAGAATATCCATCATCCGGTGCCGGTCATTGCCGTAGCGCTGACAGATTTCGGAGATGTCACTTTCCGGAACTGGCGTCACATCGCAGGAAGCGACAGCCGAACCATTTTGGGTGCCGTGACCATTATCCATGGAAGCCTCCGTCTTGAAGGGACGATGGCGCCAAACCATTAAACAATCCGGCAGCATGAAACTGGATGGGTATCATATTGACGCCTCTCCCCTCACAGATCGCGTTCCGGGAGATTTCGTCGCAGAGTTCAGCCCCTGCGTCCTTGACCAATGTCAAGGGATATGGTTTTCCCCTACGTTAATACAAGCTCGCGCCCGTCACCTCCGCAGCGATCTGGCTGCGGCAATTGCGCCCTGTCCCAAGGCAAGACCGCCGTCATTCGCTGGCGCCTGGCGCGGCAACAGGACCCGGCATCCGGCTGCTTCAAGTGCTTCAGTCACACCGTGTTTCATGATGGCATTTTGAAACACGCCTCCCGAAAGCACGACGGCTGGGGCATCCTTCGCGCCAAGATCCAGCGCCATGCTTGTTATCGCCTCAACCAGTCCGTTGTGAAACCGCGCCGCGATTACTCCCGCGCCGGTGCCCGTTTTGAGATCCTCCAGGAGTGCCACCCAAAGCCCGGTGAAAGACAGCACCCCTCCAGACTGGCCGCCAAAACGATAACCCGGCTCCATTGTCAGGTAAGGCCGGGCAAGCGCTTCCAGCCGCATGGCCGCCTCGCCCTCATACCCTTGCTGCTTGAAACAGATCCCGAGCGCTGCGGCCACCGCATCAAACAGTCTGCCGGCTGAAGACGACAGCGGCGCATTGACCCCACCGGCGATCATCCGGTCGAGCATATGCGCATCCGGAGTATCCAGTGCCGCTTCGAGCCCCGTTCCCTTGAGAAACTCCCGATAGTCCGGTCCAAAGGCTGCCCCGAGATGAGCCGCCAGATTGCGCCAGGGTTCCCGCACAGCGGTCGCCCCCCCCGGCAACGGCACGGGTTGAAAATGCCCGGCCCGTTCAAACCCTTCATAGCCTCCGCTCAAGAACTCACCGCCCCAGATCGACCCGTCCGCTCCCCAGCCGGTGCCGTCGAGAATGATGCCAAGTACGTTTTCCGCTTCGCCAAGAGGCCAGTTATGCTCGGCAAGGCAAGCGGCCAAATGTGCGTGATGATGCTGGACTTCCACGGTTGAAGCACCGGTTTCTCTGGCGACCTTCCTACCCAATCGGCTCGACAGGTATTGTGGATGCCGGTCTATCGCGATGACCTCGGGCGCGAAGTCATAAAGATCCTGATAAACCATAAGAGTACGTTTAAAATCCTTGTAGGTTCGAAGGTTCTCAAGGTCGCCAATATGCTGGGACAACACCACGTCCCACCCCCGGACCAAGCCGAAAACGGATTTAAGCTCTCCTCCCAGTGCAAGCACATTCGGCCCTTCTGCAAACCCTTCGTGCAGCCGGATGGGAGCTGGCGCCAACCCGCGTGCCCGGCGCAGTATCGCAGGGCCTGTCCGGTCAACCCTGACAAGACTGTCGTCCACCCGGTTGACGATCTCCCGGTCATGCATGACAAAACCATCGACCAGACCCGTCAGGTTCTGCCGTGCCAGCGCATTGCCGGTTTCCTGTGGATCGCTCGACAGATTGCCGGAGGTCAGGACAATCGGACGCTCCAGCCTGTCCAGCAACAAGTGATGCAATGGAGTATTCGGCAACATGATGCCGAGCCGGTCCATGCCCGGAGCCACTCCCGGTGCAAGACTTCGCAGATCATGCTGTTCAAGCAGGACTATTGGTGCCGATGTCCCGGAAAGCAGCGCCTCTTCCTCACGTGAGACCCTGCAATAGCGCTTCACCTGCGCCAAATCCCTTGCCATCAATGCAAACGGCTTTGCCGGACGGCGCTTGCGGGACCGTAAACGCCTGACCGCTTCGTCATCCCCCGCATCCACCGCGATCTGAAACCCGCCCAGCCCCTGGAGGGCAAGGATCGCTCCCTGCTGAAGATATTTGGCGGCCAAAGATACAGGCTCGCCCTCAACAACCGTTCCGCTGCCGTCTTCGAACCAAAGCCCCGGTCCGCAGACCGGACAGGCATTGGGTTGGGCATGAAACCGGCGGTCCGAAGGCGTTTCATATTCGCTCCGGCAAGCCGGACACATCTCGAACACGGCCATGGAAGTCGATTGCCGGTCATACGGAATACATTTCAGGATCGACAGCCGCGGACCACAATGCGTGCAATTGGTAAACGCATAGCCGAACCGCCGGTTCTGCGGATCGCGTATATCACGAAGACACTCCAAACAGGTTGCCGTATCCGGAACCACACCGGTCGACACCTGACCGGTCCGGCTTTCTAGAATAATGAAGTCCGTGGGCTGCCCGCTTTGCAAAACCGGTATTTCGGCGCTCTCGACGCTGTCCACTCTGGAAAGCGGCGGAGCGTCCTGAAGCAACCGATGCGCAAAGCGCTCCAACGCAGCCCTCGTACCATGGGCTTCGACCAGAACTCCGGCAGCATCGTTGCGCACAGATCCGCAAACCCCCTCGGACCGGGCCAGTTGCCAAACAAAGGGCCGGAAACCGACGCCCTGGACCAGCCCCTTTATCCTGAATGTTCTGCCAATGGTCACCAATTCGGAGCTTCTGCCCTTGAGATTGCACCCGCCATGACTCGCGCGGATTATCATGAAGCGCTTCACGTGCAATACAAGCACCCGATTTTCAAGCTTCGCAGCAACCTTGAATTTCCGGCAGGGCTTTGCCCAGGATTGGAAATGCCACGTATCCCCCTTCGACGGCGTTAGGAGGCATTTCAACAATCCCCTCAAAATACAACTTTAAGGTTTAATATTTAGAACTCTTTTAATGGTTGTATTTTCACCGGATTAACGTAGGGTAAATTTGTCTTTTAGGAAAGGGAGAGTCCTATGAGCACCGCCGAAGGGAAAATCGATGGGCGCTACATGTCGCTCATGTTTTTAAAGATCAAAGACGAATATTTCGCCATGGACGAGAAAGATCGCGCCGAAGTGACAAAGGGGCATGTCGACGCGCTTGCAGAATACAACAAGAACCTGACGCATGTCCTTTGCATGGGTTTCTCGGGAAAATATGATCAGGTCAATTTGCTCGAAGCCGACGACCTTGAAACGCTCTACCGCATGACCGAACACTTCAAAATGGGCGCAAAAGGCAGGCACATCGAAATCGTTGATGCCGTTGTCGGTATCAAGGTCAACAACAAGCGTGCCTTCAACATGGTTGGATCACGATAAGGGTCGCTCTGACCAGACAACAACACCGGCACATCACGACGGGCCACAGCCGTTGTTTTTCGGATGGCCACGATCAACAGCAAAGGGCGCGCAAAATTGCGCACCCTTGAATTGATTGCAGCGGTTACCTGCCGTTATTCAGCCGGCTGCCCGGGGTTGAACCGGTGTGGCCAGGCTGGTGTCGCCTGATTGTAGACGCCAACCACTTGCGGCCCGATTGCCTGTCCCTTGGCGGACGGAGCCTTTTGCTGAATGATCCTTTTCGGCCCGATCCCCAATGCCTGACGCCAGGTGCGTACCGGATTGCGGAAATCGAAGACTTCCGTATGGATCGGCAACTGTCCGCCCGCAGCCCGATAGGCACAGGACGCAAGGGTCAAAAGCGGATCCGGGCCACAGGCATAGAGCTCGGAGGATTGCCAGCCCGGCGGCAGATGTGCGTCGAACGTCTGGATGTTGAACCGGGCACCTTCCGCATCTCCCAGAAGGTGAACCCCAAGCTGCGGCAGCTTTTTCGCCATGGAAACGAGATAGGCGACATCGACAGCCTGATCGAGAGACCGGTAGCTGTAAAACAGGTCGATCCGCGGCCCGTTGTCAGGCTTCATGGCCCCGATAGCCGCCAGGAACGGCGTCAATCCGGCACCGCCTGCGACCCAAATCTGCCGGTACGGACGATCGACCTGATACTGGGGCGCAAAATCCCCGGCAACCCGGCTCAGCAGCACCTGATCCCCCACCTGTAGATCGGATTGCAGACGATGGGTGTAGTCACCCCGATCGAAGATCAGGAACCGAACCATGCCCTGCTCGGGAGCCGAGGCAATGGTGAACGGATGCGGCTCACGCAAACCCCGTTTTGTACAGGCGAAGCTCGCATGCTGACCCGGCGTCCATTCAACCGGCCCGCGGCCATCCGCAGGCGCAAGGCGCACGTCAATGGCGTCGCTCAGCCTGCGCAAGGCCACAACGCTCATGCGGCGCGGACGATGGAAGTGATGCACCAACACCCGGACCATGGCCACAAGACCGATGACCGAAACGGCAACCAGAGACCACCAGTGCAGACTGAATGGCACCACCGGGATCGCCGTCAGAAACACATGCATGACCGTGATCACGTAGATCGGCGACATGGCAAAATGGGTCCAACGCCAGATGTGGTAGGGAATTGCCGGAATCATGCCGTAAAACACCAGGATCAGCAAATAGATGCCGGCAAATGTGCCCGTGCTGGTGCCAAGCCATTCCCAGCCCGGGAACAGCCCGAGGCCACGCGGCTGCGCGAGGATCCAGTGTGCCAGCATCAAGATCCAGGCCCAGTGCGCCATCACCCTGTGAAGCTGATAGGAGCGGCCCGGCCCCCCGCACAGTTCATCGACAGCCGCAATCCTTGCGGCCAGAACCATGCAGGCTGTCATCGCGATAAATGAACCAACACCAAATGTTGCCGGAATCATATTTTGTGCCGGCACTCCGCTGAGCAAAGCGAGATAGGTGACACCCGTAAAGAGCGCAAGACCGATATGTGGATACAATTGCTTCATGATGTAGTTCCCCGCTTTACAGCTCCTTTTTTGCACCGCAATATTTCGAATAGCGCAAATAAATTTGATTAAATCAAGTTAATTTTCAAAGTTTTACTATTTATTGTTAGCTTTCATTCAATATAATCACTAACTAAAGATAGTTAATTCATATATCGTTAGACTTTTAACCCAATTAAACATGGACTGAATTATTAATTTTCGGTTTGGGCCAAAATAGGACGACAATAAGACTGCAATTTGGGAAATTTCAGAAATGATTGCATCAGATTAAAAGACGCAATCAAAGGGCGAATCGACAAATTGCAAGCAATACACCAAGAGATTTATTTAAAATTATTGTTTCCCGGCTCTCTGAAAGGAAATAAATAACCAGATTTTAATTTTCAGAACAAAAGCCAACCAAGATGAAAACTTTTTAATGCGGTTAAACCTGTCAATTTCTACAGGTCTGGACCGACATCAGCTGCTGCTGGGTGCGTTCGAAAACCGGTATCTCTTCGAACAACTGTGCTTCCAAAAGCGTCCGGTTTTTTCGCAAGGGAGTTCTGGCAAACGCGGGGCGGTCCATGGTACATCGCTCGCTCAGGAGACGATGCCCGTCCCTTCCCGAAAGACGTCCTTACCCCGCTTCATGTAGTACTGAACAGGAATTTCCCATGCGCGTTGCAATGATTGGCACCGGTTATGTCGGCTTGGTCTCAGGAGCCTGTTTTGCCGACTTTGGACACGTGGTGACGTGTATCGACAAGGACGCCCGGAAAATTGACGCGCTGAACAATGGCGGGATTCCGATTTACGAACCGGGTCTGCAACAGCTCGTCGCCAAGAATGTCGAGGAAGACCGGCTGTTTTTCACCACCGACCCGACCGATGCGATCCGGAACGCGGATGCCGTTTTCATTGCTGTGGGCACGCCGACCCGCCGCGGCGACGGCCATGCGGACCTGAGCTATGTCCATGCGGCTGCCGAAGAGATTGCCGGCCTGCTTGACGGCTTTACAGTGGTGGTCACCAAATCTACCGTACCTGTTGGAACCGGCGACGAGGTCGACGCCATTATCCGCCGGACAAATCCGGATGCGGACTTCGCGGTCGTGTCAAACCCGGAATTCCTGCGCGAAGGAGCAGCCATCAACGACTTCAAGCGCCCGGACCGGGTCGTCGTCGGCACGGACCACGAAGAGGCGGTCAAGGTGATGCGCGAGCTTTACCGCCCGCTTTACCTCAATGAAACCCCGATCATCGTCACCCAGCGCCGGACATCGGAACTCATAAAATATGCTGCCAATGCCTTTCTGGCTGCAAAAATCACGTTCATCAACGAAATCGCGGACCTGTGCGAATCTGTCGGCGCAAATGTGCAAGAGGTTTCCCGCGGAATCGGCCTGGACAATCGTATCGGCGGCAAGTTCCTGCATGCCGGCCCTGGATATGGCGGCTCCTGTTTCCCGAAAGACACGCTGGCGCTCTCAAGAATCGGCCATGAAGCAGGCGTTGACCTCAAGATCGTCAATTCGGTCATCGACGTCAATGCAGCCCGTAAAAAGCGGATGGCGGACAAGGTGATCGATTTTCTTGGCGGCGATGTCTCCGGCAAGACGATTGCCCTGCTCGGCCTGGCCTTCAAGCCCAACACCGACGACATGCGCGACGCTCCCAGCATCGACATCGTCACCAAGCTGCAGGAGTCAGGTGCGACAATCCGGGCCTATGACCCGGCCAGCATGGCCGAAGCGGGCCACATCATGAAGGACGTCCTGTTTTGCGATGGCCCTTACCATGCAATTGAAAACTCCGACGCGGTGGTGATCGTCACCGAATGGGACCAGTTCCGCGCCCTTGATCTTGACCGTGTGAAAAAGCTGTTGCGTGAACCGAATGTCGTGGATCTGCGCAACATCTACGAACCTGCAGACATGGATGATCGCGGCTTCAAATACACCAGCGTTGGCCGGGCCTATTGATCTCGCTTCCGCCAGTCGCCGCATAATAAAAACACCCTGTACATTGAAGACCAAGGTGCAGGGCATTTTGCTTTCCATGTGCGGCTGACCGGGACCAATCAAACACCTGCCATCCTGGCCTTGCCGTCAAAGATCACTCTGTGTCCGCGTTCAACGCGATCAGCCTTTGGAGCGCGAGTTCGTAACCCTGTGCGCCGCAGCCGATGACAATGCCGTCCGCACGAAGGGAGACATAGGAATGGTGCCGGAAGGCTTCGCGCTTGTGGACATTGGACAAATGCACCTCGATCACCGGACACTCACAGGCTGATAAGGCATCAAGAATGGCAACAGATGTATGTGTGTATGCTGCCGGATTGATAGCAATCCCGCAGGCCGTTTCACGCGCTTCCTGTATCCAGTCGATCAACTGACCTTCGGAGTTGCTTTGGAAAAAGCAGAGTTCAAATCCGTGATCTTGGCACAGTGCGCGGCACCTTGCTTCGATATCGGCCAGCGTCTCATGCCCATAGATATCCGGCTCCCGTTTGCCCAGAAGATTCAGATTTGGCCCATTCAGAACATATAGTTTTTTGGTCATTATTTTTCTTTCTCTGAAATTGGAACGATACGGAACCAGCTGTGCGATGATCGCATGGACATGAAAGCTTCAGACAAGTTTGGCTTGCCACATTTTAACTCCAGGCTTCCTGTATTGCGTACCGCTCAAAGGCGAGGCCCGTGATTTGGTTGGCGCAAGGACACACAACATGGCCGCAATCCGCAAGACACTTGTGAGCAAGACAGCAATCGAAGACGCGCTCAAGACGTGCAATCTCAGTTCAACACAAACGATCTACGCGTATCTGCTTGATCGCTATGTCGTCGATCTCGACCTTCTTGCGGAAGTCTCACGCGACGCATCAAAGAGCGCTTGTCCGCTCCCCTCCTCCAAACAGACTGCGGCCGCCCCAGGCGGGGCATGAGGCGATTTCACACCAAGCCGCCTGCTAAATGCCCAAGGTTTCGTCAGTCGCGTAGGTGGTCCCCGGAGCGCCCTGCCAGATCTTCTGCCGATTGCGGATTTCACGCGGGGCCGGGCCGAAATAGGTGGCGGTTTTCACGAAATCACGCGGATGCAGAATGACACTCGACACCCGCTGATAAAGCGCCTTGGCCGAAATCGGCTTGGACAGCAGCTCATGAACCCCGAGCCGCCGCGCTTCGACGATCCGGCTGCGCTCGGTATGGGCCGTCACCATGATGATCGGAATATAGGCAAAGGGATTGTTGGGCGTGCGGATCATCCGCACCATGTCCGCCCCGTCCAGAATGGGCATGACCCAATCCAGAATGAGAATGTCCGGGTTGGCACGGTCCATGGCCTCCAGACCCGAAGCCCCGTCTTCTGCTTCAACGATGCGCCGGGCACCGAACCCCTGAAGCATTGTCCGGATAATCGTCCGCATATAGGCGCTGTCTTCAACCAGCAAAAACGTCAGCGAGGCGAGATCAAGACTCACAATTCCCTCCATGTCCGAAGGAAGAGTGTGCCACAAAATTCTGAAAAGAGCGTTATGCCAAGACACATTCGGGAAATTTGCAATCTTGGCATGTCATGCTCGGGTTTCCTGCCACGTCACGATGCCGCTGGCCGGATAACCGCCACAGGCATTCACCATCCGGGTGAGTGATTCGGCAGTGTTCCGCGAAGCCGCTGCCCCTGACACAACAGCCCCGATATCCGGTCGCTTATTTACGCCTGTCAGGCAGGTCGTCGTCATTCAGTATGCGCCACTTCGCGCCTTCCAGATCATCATATTGACCGCTTTTGAGCGACCACAGGAAAGCCACCAGTCCGAGCGCACCCAGAAAAAGCGCAATTGGGATGAGATAGATCAAAACGTCCATCGGACGCTGTCCCTCCATGGGCTTAGGAACAAACCGGAACAGGCAGTCTGCCCGGCTACTACTTTGCAGCGCCAATACGCAACCGCAAGGCATTTGCCGTCACAGCCAGTGACGACACGGACATGGCAACTGCGGCCATCAGCGGTGTGACAAACCCGGCAACGGCAATCGGCACCGCTATGACATTGTAAAGCGTCGAAATCCAGAGATTCTGTTCAATCGCCCGCCGGGCCCGGCCGGAAATGGCAAGCGCATCGGCCACCGGCGACAGGCGTTCACCAAGAAAGACCGCATCGGCTGCCGCCTGGCTGAGATGAACCGCCGTGACGGGTGATAGAGAAACATAAGCTCCCGCCAGCGCCGGTGCATCGTTCAAACCGTCCCCGACCATAAGGACTTTGCGGCCTTCGGCCTTCAAGGCATCGAGACGGCGGATCTTGTCGCCGGGCTGCAATTCCGCCGACCACTCGGACACACCGAGCGCATCGGCAACTTCGGCAACCGCTCCCTTGCGGTCACCGGACAGGATCTCGATGCCGTATCCCCTTGCCTTCAGCTGGGCAATGGTCTCGACCGCATCGCTTCTGAGCCTCTGGCGCATCGGCAGGAGTATGGGCTGACTATCTCCATAACAAGTTGCCAGGATCGAAGCCCCCGGGTGCGCCTTCAGAAGCATGTCAACGGATTGGGGATCGGCGCCGCAGAAGACCGGACTGCCAAGCCGCAGTGTCCTGCCTTCATGGATGGTCTCGACGCCTGCGCCGGAGACTTCGGTCACCGTTTCAAACGGAACCAGCGCGCCGGTTGCCTGCACCAGTGCCATTGACAACGGATGCCGGCTGCTGAGCGCCAGACGTCCGGCCAGCTCAACACGCGGATCATCCTTCGGGAGTGATGCGCACAATTCCGGTTCGGCGGTTGTCAGCGTGCCGGTCTTGTCGAACACGATCGTGTCCGCATCAGACAGGCGCTCAATGGCATCGCCTGTATTCAAAAGCACACCGGAGCGGAACAACTGGCCAGACGCCACGACCTGAACGGCTGGAACCGCCAGTCCCAAGGCGCAGGGACAAGTGATGATCAGAACCGAAATCGCGATCACCAGCGATGGCTGCCAGCCGAGACCGAAGACCAGCCACCCCAGGAAAGTCAGGGCGGCGGCGGCGTGAACGATCGGTGCATAAAGCTGCGCTGCGCGGTCGGCGATGCGCACATAGCTCGACTTGGCCTGTGCTGCCGTTTCCAGAAGCCGGTTGACCTCATCGAGCAGAGTTGCGCCGGAGGCCGCGGACACCCGCACCTTGAGGCTGCCCTCGCCGTTGAGCGTACCGGCATAGACCTGCGTCCCCTTGTCTGCCCGCACAAGACGGCTCTCGCCGGTGACAAGGCTCTGGTCGATTTCGGAAAGGCCTTCCTCGACCACCCCGTCGACCGGAACCCGCTCGCCGCTGGTAACAAGCACCAGATCACCGGCCGAGATTTTGGAAAGCGGCACCTCGCGCACCAGACCGTCCGGGTCGATGCGACCGGCTACCTCTGCCTTGAGTGCTGCAATGTTTTCCGCAAAGGAGCGCGTGCGTCCGCGCATGTTGTGGTCGAGATACCGCCCGACCAGCAGAAAAAACAGCAGCATTACGGCGGATTCGAAATAAACCTCGTGCTGATGCTGCAGTGTCTGGAACAACGACAAGGCGACGGCGAGGACCACGCCGATCACAATCGGCACATCCATGTTGAGCCGTCCGGCCCGTAACGCGCTGAAGGCGCTTTTGAAGAACGGCTGCCCGGAATAGGCTACAGCCGGAAGCGCAATCAGCGCAGAAATCCAGTGAAAGAAATCGCGGGTTTCCGGCGTGATGTCGGTTGCGTTTCCCGACCAGACAGAGACAGACAACAACATGACATTCATGCCGGCAAACCCGGACACGGCCATGCAGCGCAGCAATTGGCGTCCGGTCTTGTCCTGGCGGTCCTTGTTGCTTGCCGGATCGAACGGATGGGCCTTGTAACCGAGCTGTGACAGGGTCGCGACAATATCGTCTGCCGCCGTCTGGTCCCGGTCCCAGTCCACCGCAAGCCTCTGGCTTGTCAGATTGACACGGGCATTGCGGATGCCGGGAAGCCGCGACAGGCCGCGCTCGATCTCGCCCATGCAGGCGGCACAAGTGATGCCTTCGACGGCGAGATCCATGTGAACCGCGCCATTTTCGGCCGGAGTGACGAAAGCGTCCCAGTCGCGCATGTGCACGGTCACGGTGGCCCCTCCCTTCAGTCTTTCAGGAAGATCCGGTTCTGGGACCGGAACACCCTCTGGCCATCGTCAGTGGCCTCGATCTCCACATTCCAGTTGCCCGCACCGATGTTCGGGACACGCGCGGTGTAAATTCCGTCAGAGGTCTCGCTCAAGGGCACGCTGATATCGGCAAGGTCATTGGCCGGACGGCTGAGGCTTGCGGTGAACAGAAGGCCGTTCAGGGCCTGACCGGACGCATCCTTTGCATCAACTTCGACAACGACGTCCTGACCGGATGCCCGGACGACCCCGGCATTCACGTCCCAACCGCGCGCCAGTTGGGCTTTTGCCGCCGCAATGTCGGAATTGAAAGCCTGGCTTGCCTTATAGGAACTCTCCACCGCGACGCCGGGGAAAGACCCCAGCGCCAGGTAGATGAAAATGGCATTCGCGGTAAAGATGACCGCGAAAAAACCGAGCAGCCAAAACAGAACCGTCTTGCCGGTAATCGCCTTCGGATCACGCATCTCGGGATGTGTCATGGCCATTTTGGTCTCCTACGGCGCTTTGAAGTTATCATTGGCGGTCACGACTTCGCCCATGACCGAATCCGTGATCCGGAAGGTGATCGGCGTGCTTGGAGGAAGCTTCTCCCACACAGGCGCCGTCAAGGTGACCCGCACTTCACGGGTTGTATCGGGGCCGACATCAATCACCGGCCGGTTCGCCACGTTTCCGCTTGCACCAATCGCGTCAATCCGGGTGTTTGCAGGCATGCCCTCGACATTCAGGACGAAGTGCCGCTCGTGATTGCGCTTGTTCGACAGGCGGATGGTGTAGCCGTTGCGGATCGATCCATCGCTCTGGGTGACATAAACCGGGTTCCGGTCATGCAGCACCGAGATGTCGGCAAAATCGCGGGTCAGGAGCGCATAAAGCATGATGGCACTGACCAGGACGATGATACCCGCATAGATGACCGTCCGGGGCCGGACGATCTCGTATACCGGCTCCTTGCCCTCGATACGGCGCTGGATGTTTTCATCAGTATCATATCCGATCAAGCCGGTCGGCTTGCCGATCTTGGTCATGACATTGTCGCAGGCGTCAATGCACAGTCCGCACTGGATACAGTCCAGCTGCATTCCGTTGCGGATGTCGACGCCGGTCGGACATACCTGAAAACACTGGTAGCAATCGATGCAATCGCCAGCGGGCAGGCCCTTCTTCTCCAGCGCCTGATTTTGCTTCAGGGATCCGCGCGGTTCGCCACGGTCCCACCGGTAGGTCACGTTGAGCGCCTTTTCGTCGGTAAGCGCTGCCTGAATACGTGGCCAGGGGCACATGTAAATACAGACCTGCTCGCGCATGAACCCGGCCAGCAAATAGGTCGTGGCGGTCAGGATTCCGATCCAGACATAGGCCACCATCGGCGCCTGGAATGTTGCAAGCTCATAAACCAGTGTCGGCGCATTGTTGAAATAAAGCACCCAGGCGCCGCCCGTCCACCAGGCGATCATCAGCCAGAGGAAGTGCTTCGCCGCCCTGCGGGATACTTTCGACAGGGACCAAGGCGCCTTGTCGAGCGCCATCCGTTCGCGCCGGTCGCCCTCGACCTGACGCTCCACAAACATGAACAGATCCGTCCAGACCGTTTGCGGACATAAGTAGCCGCACCAGATCCGGCCTGCGATCGCGTTCATCAGGAACAACGCGACAGCCGCGATAATCAGCAGGCCGGTGAGATAATAAACTTCCTGGGGCCAGATCTCGATGAAGAAGAAATAGGCCCGCTTGTGTTCCAGATCGATCAGAACCGCCTGACTGGGCGCGTTCGGACCCCGGTCAAAGCGGATGAAGGGCAGGAAATAATAGATACCGAGGGTAAGGAAAAGCAGGCCCCACTTGATCCTGCGAAACAGGCCATGTGTCGCCATGGGGTAGATTTTCTTTGCCGAGGCGAACCAATCGTCCGACTGCTCAGCATGTTTGTCGTCGGCATGAGCAACCATTGCCGTCCGTCCTTTGTTATGGTCGGACCCCGCCCCAATCAGGATCCCTCGTCTCACACCGGGCCGGCCGAATGCCGGCCCGGCAGTTTTCGTATGCTCAACCTTTTAGACGCTTGCAGCACATGCTGCTTTGCGGCTGGTCAAACCTGTGCGTTATTCCGGCTTTTCACCACCGCCGAAGGAATGCACGTAAACCGCGAGCGACTTGAGCGTCGCAGGATCAAGACGGCCTTCCCAGGCCGGCATGACACCATTGCGCGGTGCATGGATCTGCGCCTTGATGGCATCCAGAGACTTGCCATAGAGGTAGGTCGCAGCCGTCAGGTTCGGCGCGCCGAGCTCCTGCATACCCTTTAAATTGTCGCCGTGACATGCGGCACAATTGTCCTGGTAGAGGGTTTCCCCGGCCGCCACGTCGACACCCTTTTCAGGCTCCAGCCCGATACGGGAAGCCACATAGTTGGCGATTTCGGAGATCTCCTGCTTGCTCAGGATGCCGTCGATCCCGAAAGCCGGCATATCACCGAAACGCGTGTCGTCGTTCCCGGCCCGGATACCGTGCTGCAAGGTGGTGTGGATGTCCTCCATCGTGCCGCCCCATAGCCAGTTGTCGTCCTGAAGGTTCGGATAACCGACCGACCCGGTTGCGCCGGAGCCGTGGCAGGGGGCGCAGTTGTCACCGAAAGCTGCCGCACCGTTTGCCAGAGCGTATTGCAGAAGCTCATGATCCTCGACGATCGTCGAAAAGTCCGCTTCCATGACCTTCTCGGCATAGTGAGAACGCTCCGCCAACCCCTTGTCGTAGGCGATCATGGCGTTTGCACGTTGGTTGTCGCCAAGCAGGCCGGTGGTGTAGCCGGAAACAAGCGGCCAGGCCGGATAGAGCACCCAGTAGATGACCGCCCAGACAACCGTGGCATAGAAGATGTACAACCACCACTTCGGCAGCGGATTGTTCAGCTCCTTCAGCCCGTCCCACTCGTGACCGGTCGTCTCGACGCCCGAGATGTGGTCAATTTCTTTTTTGTGTGTATCGGCCATGGATCAGTCCTCCCGGAACGGGATTTGTGCGGCATCATCGAACGACTTGCGGTTTTTCGGCCACAAGACGTAGGCCACGACAATGGCAAACATGATCATGAAGTAGAGAAGGCCCCAGGTCTGAGCGAAGCCTGCCACTGCGGTATAGGTCTCGTTCATAGCATCACCTCAGGTTTGCCTTGTCGTCGTAGATCGAGAAATCGACCATCGTGCCAAGCATCTGCAGATAGGCGACCAGCGCGTCCATCTCGGTGACTTCCTTCGGATTGCCGTCGAAGCTCCGCACCGTTGCAGTCGGCCAGCGCTCCTCGAACTCGTAGGCCGCGTCGCTGTCGGGCATCGCCTGGCCACGCAGATCGGCAAGAGCGTTTTCGATCTGCGCGTCTGTATAGGGGACGCCGACCATCTTGTTGGCCTTCAGGTCATTGACGATGTCGCGCGTGTTCAACCGGTTTTCGCTCAGGAACGGATAACCGGGCATGATCGAGGCCGGAACCAGCGAGCGCGGATTCTCGAGGTGCTCGACATGCCAGTCATCCGAATACTTGCCACCGACGCGGGCCAGATCCGGCCCTGTCCGCTTCGACCCCCACTGGAACGGGTGATCATACATGGATTCGGCAGCCAGCGAATAATGGCCGTAGCGCTCCAGCTCGTCGCGCATCGGGCGCACCATCTGCGAATGGCACAAATAACAGCCTTCGCGGATGTAGATGTTGCGGCCTGCCAGCTCCAGCGGGGTGTAGGGCCGCACGCCCTGCACCTTTTCGATGGTGCTCTTCAGGTAGAAGAGCGGGGCGATCTCGACCAGGCCGCCAATGGAGACCATGACCAGGATACCGACGAGAAGAATGAAGGAGTTCTTCTCAAAGACTTGGTGTTTTGTCCATAAAGACATTCCATTCTCCCCTTATTCGGCAGGTGCCAGGGAGCCGGTTGCGAGCGGTTCGACTTCTTCAGCCTCCCCGTGACGAACCGTCATCCAAAGATTGTAGGCCATGATCAGCGAGCCGAGGACGAACAGTGCGCCTCCCAGAGCCCGGATCACGTAGAAGGGATGCATCGCCTCGACGGTTTCCACGAAGGAGTATTCGAGGAAGCCAAGGCTGTCGTAAGCGCGCCACATCAGGCCCTGCATGATACCGGAGACCCACATCGCGGTGATGTAGAGCACGATACCGATCGTTGAGAGCCAGAAGTGCCAGTCTACAAGACGAAGCGAGTACAGCGACTTCTTGTTCCACAGCCACGGAACCAGGCAGTAGAGCGCGCCGAAGGAGATGTAGCCAACCCAGCCCAGAGCACCGGAATGCACATGGCCAATGGTCCAGTCGGTGTAGTGCGACAGGGAGTTGACCGCGCGCAGCGACATCAGCGGACCTTCAAAGGTCGACATGCCGTAGAAGGCAACCGAGACGACCATCATGCGCAGAACCGGATCGGTGCGCAGCTTGTCCCAGGCCCCTGACAGGGTCATCAGGCCGTTGATCATGCCTCCCCAGGACGGCATCCACAGGATGATCGAGAAGGTCGCGCCAAGGGTCGAGGCCCATTGCGGCAGAGCCGTGTAGTGCAGGTGGTGCGGACCGGCCCAGATGTAGATGAAGATCAGCGCCCAGAAGTGCACGATCGACAGGCGGTACGAATAGACCGGCCGTTCGGCGCGCTTCGGGATGAAGTAGTACATGATGGCCAGGAAGCCGGCGGTCAGGAAGAAGCCCACCGCGTTGTGGCCATACCACCACTGGACCATGGCATCCTGCACACCGGACCAGACGATGTAGGACTTGGTCGAGTAGATCGACACCGGCACGGCCAGATTGTTCGTGATGTGCAGCAATGCGATCGTCACGATGAAAGCAAGGTAGAACCAGTTCGCCACATAGATATGCGGTTCCTTGCGCTTCCAGATCGTGCCCAGAAACAGCATCAGATACGCCACCCAGACCACAGTCAGCCACAGGTCGGCATACCATTCCGGCTCCGCATATTCCTTGGACTGGGTCACACCCAGCAGGTAGCCGGTACCGGCGATCAGGATGAAGACGTTGTAGCCGATGATCACGAACCAGGGCAGGATCTTGCCGGGCATGCGCGCGCGGCAGGTCCGCTGCACCACATACATGGAGGTCGCCAGGAGAACGTTGCCGCCAAACGCAAAAATCACCGCCGAGGTGTGCAGCGGCCGCAAGCGTCCGAAATGGATCCAGGGCAGATCGAAATTCAGCAGCGGATAGGCCAGCTGCAATGCGATGATCAGCCCGACGGTGAAGCCCGCGACGCCCCAGAACATCGCTGCCACGGCGCCGAACTTGATCGGACCCAAATTGTAGTTGGGTTTGCCGTCAATTTCCTGCGGAATAACAATCCCGCCGTCATTGAAGTAGTTTTTAAAGATGACGAACACGAAAACGCCGGCGAGGACCGCGCCGAGCATCGCGTGAAACGCCATGACTTGATCGAATGTTTTGCCTGCGATGATGAGGCAGGCGAATGCCAGCAGCACAAGGAAAAACGCAAAGGCGCCTTCCTCGAGCGATACCATCCCGGCCTTGTTCTGTGCCATTTTTTTAGCGCCCCAGTCTTGAAAATCGTTACAAGGTGCCAACGATACGGGGACCTTGCGCATGGCGGGCGGTGTGTGGCGTTGATTCAAATCAAGGCACGGCGGCGCTCCCCGGCAGATGTGCCGGGCAAGTCAAGTCTCATTTTGGTAATAATGGAAAAAATCGGCGGATTTCTGCGCCGCACAAGGGGATTGTGGCATATTGGCACAGCCCCTTGCATGACCAAAGGGCACCTCCCGGACCTGGTCACTCCGCAGGTGAGTTGACGCCGCGTCCGAAGACCAGAACGGTGATGACCGGCAGCAGAAGCACCATGCCAATGAAGCGCACCAGCTGATGGGCGGCCACGAAAGCCGGGTCAAGATCCAGAATGAACGCAAGCAACGTCATCACTTCCAGTCCGCCGGGCGCATAAGACAGCAGAACCTGACCGAATGGCAATCCCATGGCAGCCGACACGCCCCATGCCCCCAGAGAGGCGATGGAAAAGGCCGCCGCAAACGCGGCAAGGGAGCCCCAGATCAGATTGAGAAAAAACCGCAGGCTCATCTGGGCAAAGCGGCAACCGATCATCGCCCCCAGCACGATGTAACTCGGGATCATCAAATAAACAGGAAGAGCCAGGGGCAGCAATCCGGTTGCATTCAAAAAAGCGCTCATGAAGAAGGCACCCGTCATCCAGCCACCCGGGATCCGCAGCCGGTTTGCCGTCCAGCTTGCCCCGAGACATAGCAGGCCGCCCAGAACCAGTTCGAAAGGCGCAGCAGTCACCGCCCGGCTCACGCCTTCCAGATCGCCGGTCATGCCATTCGTCAGGACCATCGGCAAAATGGCGACAAGAATGAACAGACGCAGGGATTGCGAGGCAGCAATGCGCGGCAGGTCCGCCGACCGCTCCGAGGCAAGAGCCAGCACATAGGACAAGGTTCCCGGAATTGCTCCGAAAAAGGCCGTTTCCGGTTTCCAGCGCACAAGATTGCGCAACACGATATATCCCCCCGCAGTGCTGGCCACCACGACGACGACGAGCGCCAGCATCGACACAGGCCACTCGTCAATTCGTTCGAGGACTTCCGGCTGCACGCCTGCCCCCATGGTCAGTCCGATGAGAAAGAATGCGCCGTTGCGAACCCTGTCCGGCATATGGGTGGGCGCCCCCAGCAAGGAGGCGATGGCTACGGCAACCATTGCGCCGGAGAGCCACGCCGCAGGCATGTGCGCCAGATGAAACAGATACCCGCCTGCAAGCCCGAGCAGACAGGTCAGGGCAAATCGATGAATACCAGACATTCGCATCTTCTCGCCCGGCTGATGCCGGATCACCATTGAAACAGAGACATTCGGTTCACAACAGCCCCTACAAGGCGGATGCATTGCCGTCATGATTGATTGCATGAATCAATATAAAAACATCCCGCAAGATTTTGAGATCACTCTGCTCCCCCCTCTTTGCCCCAAAGCTGTGTCAAGCAACCGGGGATGATGCCCCGTCTGGCGGCGGTTTTTCATTTTGCCGGTTGAGCAAGATCAAGGCGCAGCTGCCATTCCATGCGCATGGTCGAAACATGACCGAGCAAAGCCTTTCCTACGCCATGCGGACCGTTCCGCGTTATACCAGCTATCCCACCGCACCGCATTTCCATGCCGGGATCGACGGCGCGGCCTATGCCGAGTGGCTGGCAACGCTTGGACCGGCGGACACACTGTCGCTCTATCTTCATGTCCCTTTCTGCCGGGACATCTGCCATTATTGCGGCTGCCACACCAAGGCCACCCGCCAGGATGCCCCGCTGGCAGCCTATGGCAAGACACTGGGCCGCGAAATCGAACTGGTTGCCGGACACCTGGCAAATGCCGGACCGGTCAAGCACATCCATTGGGGCGGCGGCACGCCGAGCCTGCTGCCGGAGGAGTCTCTGGTCGAGCTTGCCGGTCTGATGCGTGTTTCCTTCGATCTGGCGGAGGATCTGGAACATGCGATCGAACTGGACCCGCGCTATGTCAGCGCCTCGCTTGCCGAAACCCTTGCAAGCATGGGCGTGACGCGCACCAGCCTCGGGGTGCAGGATTTCGACTTGAGGGTCCAGCAGGCAATTGGCCGGGTCCAGCCCTTTGAAAAGGTCAAGGCGGCAACGGAACACCTGCGCGCCGCTGGCCTTGACAGCATGAACTTCGATCTGATGTACGGCCTTCCGGAGCAGACACCGGATACAATCCGCGACACGGTCGGCAAGACACTCGACCTAGCCCCGAGCCGCATCGCCCTGTTCGGTTATGCCCATGTGCCATGGATGCGCAAGCACCAGAGACTGATTGACGAAAACCGGTTGCCGGACGCAAGTCAGCGGCTGGAACTGGCCGGACTTGCACGCGATGCCCTTCTGGAAGCGGGCTATGTCGCCATCGGTCTCGATCACTTCGCAAGGCCCGATGACAGCATGGCCATCGCCTTGCAGGAGGGCCTGCTGAAGCGCAACTTTCAGGGCTATACAACGGATACCGGCGAACAACTGATCGGTCTCG
Source organism: Roseibium sp. RKSG952 (assembly GCF_009711355.1). Lineage (NCBI taxonomy): Bacteria > Pseudomonadati > Pseudomonadota > Alphaproteobacteria > Hyphomicrobiales > Stappiaceae > Roseibium > Roseibium sp. RKSG952. The sequence continues at coordinate 53,220 of NZ_SMMF01000944.1, forward strand.
GCGTCTCGTCCATCGGCAAGCTGGACAAGGGTTTCGTTCAAAACATGCCCGATGTCCGCCACTGGGAACGTGCACTTGCGGCCGGTCGGCTGCCGGTCTCAAAGGGGCTCGCCCTCAGCAAGGACGATCTGCTCAGGGGCCGCCTGATCGAACAGATCATGACGGACCATGCCTGCGACACCGCGGCAATCTGCCGGGATTTCGACACCAATCCCGCGGAGCTTGAATGGTCTGTCGATCTGCTGGGCGATCTGGAGCGCGACGGCCTTGTGACCATCCAAGGCCGATCTGACCAGGGTCCGAAAATCGAAATGACAGACAAGGGCCTCCCTTATGTGCGTCTGGTGGCGGCTGCATTCGATGCCTACTTGCACACCAGCTCGAACGCGCCCAAGGCCCGCCATTCCATGGCGGTCTGATCAAGCCGCGTTGATTCCCGGCCGGATCTTCAAACCCTGCCCTGCAAGAACCGCGCAGAGCACATGAAAAAGGCCGGACAAGTCCGGCCTGGTCTTCGGAAGGGGCTTGCGTGAACCAGGGGCGTTTCAGTGAATTCCGGTGATCTGGCACAAACCGCACACCTTGTTCAGGTGAATCTGGTCGGCGCGGTCGATCCGGATGATACCCCGGCGCTTCAGATCGGAAAACACCCGGCTGACCGTCTCGATGGTCAATCCGAGATAATCGGCGATTTCCTGACGGGTCATGGTGAGATGGAGATCAAAACCGTCTTCCGCCCCATCCTTCGGACCGAAGCATCCAACACCACCACGGTTGGGCACCAGATACATCAGGAAGCTTGCCACACGCTCCACAGCTGATTTGCGCCCCAGCAAGACCGCATGCTCGTGAAGCGCCTGCATCTGCGTCATCAGACACCGGGTCAGTTTGCGTTGCAGGCCGGGAGACTGCTCAATCCGCCTCAGGTCGATTTCGTGAACCTGCGCCTCGGTCAGGGTTTCGGCCGTACTCTCGTGTTCCTCCGACTTGGCGAGCCCGAAAATATCGCCCGGACGCAAGACCTCGACAACCTGGCGGCGGCCATCGGGAAGCAGCTTGAACAGCATCACCGTCCCCGCCGCCAGCTCGTAGAGCCGCTTCGCCGGATCACCTTCGTAAAAAATGACATCGTGCGACCCGAAGGAATGGGTCTTTGCGCCAATGTCCGCGAATGACCCGCCGGCTGCGGGTTGCGTGACACTTTCCGCCCGCATCGGGTCGGCTTCGCCAGTTGCCGGATAGGATAGATACGCCATGAGCCCCACCTGATATCTTTGTATTAAAGGACACATGGGCAAAGACTGTTCTGCCCACGCGGATTTGCCGGAAAACAACGCCCGTCCAGCGAATTTTCCGAACCCGGCAGATCCCGTCCGACCTGCCGCGTCCTCATGGCTCCACGTTAGAGATATGATTTAAATCAATAAATTCGGTCGATTGCGTAGGGTCTAGTACCTAAGACAAACTGCCGCACATCAGGCAGCAGCCCCAGCTCCGCTCGTCCCGGGCCCGAAATACTCGGTCAATACACGCATCGACAAGGGCTTTCGCAGCAGCGGCAGGCTGGAAAAATCCGCCTTGCTTTGCTGCAAAAGTGTTTTCGGCTTTCCGGTGATTGCCACCATCTGCGGCGGTTTCTTCAACTGCCGCAGCCAGCCGATGACCTCGTCTCCGGCAACTCCGGGCAAGCCGAGGTCCACAACGACGAAGTCCTGTGAATTTGGCGGGCCGGATTCGAAAAAGGACTCGGCATCAGGATAACAAACCACCTCGTGCCCGAAATCCTCCAACAGCAGAGCGAGCGAATCCGCAACAGCGTAATCATCTTCTATGATGTGAACTATCAAGGAAGTACCTTCCTCTTTGCGGACCAATGATGCTGTCAAACTACACCATTATTGGGCAAAGGGCTGTACGCACAAACCCTGTCGGTGTTATCTCGCGCTTTGCCGGATGCCGGATTGCCCGCCGATTGCCCAAAAGCGGCCGCCCTTCGCCAATCCACGGCAGGAGCGCTGTCACTTGTTGAGAACAATCCTGACCAGATCTGCGGCATTCTTCGCACCAAGCTTTTCCATGATCCGGGCACGGTGCACTTCAACGGTCCTCGGGCTGATGCCAAGAGTACGCCCGGCTTCCTTGTTGGACGCGCCGTTGGTAATCTCCTTCAGCACTTCCCGCTCGCGCCGCGTCAGTTGTTCGGAGCCTGCAAATGTGTCCTCGACTTCACTGGAATGAAGGTTGCGCAAGGCCGCGATGCCGTCATTGACCCGGGACACCATGGTATCGGCGTCGAACGGCTTTTCGATAAAGTCATAGGCGCCGCTCTTGATCGCTTCTACTGCCATCGGAATGTCGCCCTGGCCCGAAATGATAAAGATCGGAGCCGGATAGTGTTCCGCATTCAGGGCTTTCAAAATCTCGATACCGGACCGTCCGGGCATATGCACGTCCAAGAGGACACATGCCGGCTGCGTCTTGCTTGCCGACTTAATGAAAGTGTCGCCGTCGCTGAAGGTTTCGACCTCGAACCCTTCCATATTGAAGATCACGGACAATGCGTCCAGAACAGCAGGATCATCGTCAACAATATAGATGGCCTCGGCTGTATCCGACATGAACCGCGCTCCTTTTTCAAATACACGTATTTAGTTTTGGTGGACGCCAGCGGGCAAACGCAAGATGAACGTGGCTCCGCTTTCTGTCCTGTTTGTATCCAGCACCAAGTCGCCGCCGTGATTTTGGGCGATCGACCTCGAAATTGCCAACCCAAGCCCCAGGCCTTTTTTCTTTCTGCCCGAAAATGCCTTGAAGAGCTCCGGAATTGAACTGTCAGGCACACCCGGACCGCTGTCCTGAACGATAAACTCTATTGACCCCTTATCCGCCTGAACTTTCAGCGAAACGATTTTGGTTGGCTGCTTTTGAACTGCATCGCTCGCATTGCGGAGCAAATTGACAAGAACCTGACGGATTTGGACCGCATCCGCCTCCAGTGGCGGCAGATTGTCTGAAACTGTGAGCTGATAGTCCGGCCGGTCCCCGGCATCTGCCATGTTGACCAGGCCGATACACTCCGTGGCGAATGCCGGAATGTCGATCAGTTCGCGTTCGGGCTCCTTGCGTTCCACAAACTGGCGCATGCGCTGAATGATGTCGCTGGCCCGTTCAGCCTCACCGAGAGCCTTCGCGAGGATATCGAGAAACTGCGGGTTGGCCTCTTCCAGAGCGGAGGCTTTTCTGGACAGAGCCTGCATATAGAGAATGAGTGCCGTCAATGGCTGGTTCAGCTCATGGGCAATCGCAGCCCCCATCTCATCCAGCGCGCTGATCCGCGTCATGTGCACCAGTTGGGCTTGTGCCTGTGCCAAACGCTCTTCGACATTACGCCGCGGCCTCAGGTCCCGCAGAATTCCGATGAACTGGCGGCCTTCGGGTGTCGAGGCTTCGCCAACCGACAACTCGACGGGAAATTCCGTGCCGTCCTTGTGGCGCCCGCGCACCTCCCGGCCGATGCCGATGATCTTCTTCTCGCCGGTGTCCAGATAATGGCGGACATAGCCGTCATGGGCTGCCGCGTAATCAGCGGGCATGATCTTGTCGATGTTCCCGCCCAGCAGATCGGCAGCGTCGTAACCGAAAATCCGCTCTGAAGCCTTGTTGAACGCCAGAACCTGGCACCGGTCATTCATGACGATGATGCCGTCCGCCGCCGTATCAAAGACACTCGCCAGACGCGCCTCGGAGACGGTTGATGACAAAGAGCCGCTCGCATTCATCTCGTTGATCGACGCGTCGCCGTGGTCCATTTTACCGCCTAAAACCCGCAAGTTTTCCCTCTGCCGCGCCCGGCATCGCGCGAGCGCAACTGAACTAACTCAGGTTTAAGGGGAATTACATATTCGGGCAAGAGCAGAGCGCGGCTAAACCTGTTCAATCCATTGAACAATTCGACCCAACCCTTCCCTAAGGTAATCGGTACTGCGTGCAAAGCACAACCTGAGGAAGCCATCTCCTGCCGTTCCGAACGCGGTTCCCGGCGCCAGACCAACGCCGGTGTCGCGCACAAGGTCAAGCGCCAGCCGCCGCGCATCCGTCACTCCGTCGATCCCGAAAAACGCATAAAACGCCCCTTCAGGCACCGCGAACCGGAACCGCGGCGAGCTCGACAGCTGTTCAATCACGAGCTGGCGTCCGGTTTTGGCGCGGGAAATCTGGTCCTGAAGGTAGGTCTCGCCTTCCGTGAGCGCTGCGGCCGCCGCCCTCTGGCTGAAAACCGGGACACCGGAGGTCGCGTATTGAATGAGATTCTCGATCACCTGCCCGATTTCGGACGGCCCGCTCAACCAGCCGATCCGCCAGCCGGTCATCGACCAATTCTTTGAAAACGTGTTGACAAACAGGATCCTGTCATCGTCTTCCGCAACATCGGCGAATGACGGCGCCCGCCCCCCTTCGCCAAAAAAGAATCGCGCATAGACTTCGTCGGCGATGATCCACAAACCGTGCTTGCGGGCAAAATCCAGAATGCCCCGCAGGTCTTCACACGATGCAACCCAACCGGTGGGATTGCACGGTGTGTTGATGAAGATCGCCCGTGTTCGCGCTGTTCTGGCCGCCATAAGCCGGTCCATGTCCAGTTCCCATCCGCCGGGCCGGAACATCATCGGAACGGTAACGGCGCGCCCGCCCCGGATCTCGACGGCGGCTGCAAGGTTCGGCCAGGCGGGTGACGGGACCAGAACCTCGTCCCCCGGGCTGACGACACTTGTCACCGCGATCTGGATCGCCTGCATGCCGGACCCGGTCACGAAAAAACGCTGGTCGGAAAAGGACCGGCCATGAAGCCCTGCATGATAATCCGCCAATGCCGACCTCAGCTCGGGAATGCCGCGTTGATAGGTGTAGAAGGTTTCACCGGCATCCAGCGACTGCTTTGCAGCCCGGCAGATGAAATCCGGCGTTGGCAAATCCCCCTCTCCGACCCAAAGCGGAATCAGGTCCTCGCGTTCCCGCGCGCTGTTGACCACCTCGACGATCCCGCTTTCCGGGGCCAGCCGGGACTCCGTGCTCAACTGAGACACGATCCCTTCGGAAACCTTCACATCCACAACGCATCCTCCGCCACGAAACTGCAATGTGCCAATCTATCATCCCACCGGCGCGCGAGGCATGAAACTATTTGAAGCGGCTATCAGCAATGCAAATGGATTCCCCTTTTCAAGGCCACTTCACCCCGTACAAGTCAGCGCAAAGACCAATAGACAGGACCCGGCAGCTGTGGTCCGATCAGGCAAACAAGGTCAATCCGGCTATTTCTGGCCCCGCACACGTGCCAAACCGAAGATCGACCCGCTCGCTCCGGGAGGAAACAAGGCAGCCACCATGCTTGAAGGCTGGGTCGTATTTACAGTTGCAGTGGGATACATCCTGCTGCTGTTTGCAATTGCCAGCCTCGGCGACCGCATGCCACGGCGCCGGAAATCCCTTGTGGGACGCCCGGTCATTTATGCGCTGTCCCTGTCGGTCTATTGCACGTCCTGGACTTTTTTCGGCTCTGTCGGCAGCGCCAGCCGGACCGGGTTCGAGTTCCTGACCATTTATCTCGGCCCCTTGCTCGTGTTTGCCCTCGGCTATCCGCTCCTGCGGCGCGTGATCCGGATCGCCAAGGCGGAACGCATCACCTCCATCGCCGACTTTATCGGAGCGCGTTACGGCAAAAGCCAGACCGTTGCGGCCGTCGCAACGCTGATCGCGGTCATCGGCGTCATCCCCTACATCGCCCTGCAGCTCAAGGCGGTGTCGCAGTCGATCACCGTCATGGTCGGCCCGCTGATCACCCCCTCCAATCCGCTCTACTACCTGACGGACGACATCACCTTGTTCATCGCCATCATCATGGCGATATTCACCTGGCTGTTCGGCACCCGGCATATCGACGCGACAGAGCATCAGGAAGGCTTGATGCTGGCCATCGCGGCCGAGGCGGTGGTCAAGCTTCTCGCCTTTCTTGCGGTCGGATTGTGGGTGACCTACAGCCTTCACGACGGGCCGGTCGAGCTGGTTCGCGCAATTGCGGAAGCACCGGAAGTCGCTCAGGTGTTTACACAACCGCTCAACACCGGAAACTGGATCGTCATGACCCTGCTTTCCGCCTTTGCCATCCTGTTGCTGCCGCGCCAATTCCACGTCACGGTCACCGAAAACAACTCGGAGGCCGAGCTGCGGCGCGCGGTCTGGCTGTTTCCGCTCTATCTGATCCTGATCAATCTGTTTGTCGTGCCGATCGCCGCTGCCGGGCTCCTGCGGTTCGGGCAGGACGTCAATTCCGACACATTCGTTTTGGCCCTGCCGATTGATGCAGGCCATAACTGGCTTGCCCTGTTTGTGTTTCTGGGCGGACTGTCGGCGGCAACCGCCATGGTCATTGTCGCCACAGTGGCGCTCGCCATCATGATCTCGAACGATTTTGTGGTTCCGATGATCCTGCGCCGGCGCAGCGAGGATGAAATCATTGCCGGCAGCGGCGACATGAGCGGGGACCTTCTCACCATCCGCCGCTGCGCGATCCTCGGCATCCTGCTGCTCGCCTACGCCTATTACCGTGCAGCCGGAGACACCGCCGCGCTGGTGTCCATCGGCCTGCTGTCATTTGCCGCGATTGCACAGTTTGCCCCGGCTTTCATCGGCGCGCTGGTCTGGCGGCGGGCGACTGCACGCGGCGCGATTTTCGGCATGATCGCCGGTTTTGCCGTTTGGGCATACACACTCCTGCTTCCGACCTTTATCGCCTCCGGCATTTTTTCCGGAGAGATCCTGTCGTCCGGGCCATTGGGGCTCGACTGGCTGCGCCCGCAAGCCTTGTTTGATGTCAGCATGGATCCGTTCCTGCACGGCGTCTTCTGGAGCCTGGTCACCAACACGGTCCTGTTCGTGCTCGTCTCCCTGTCGCGCAAGCCGGAGCCGGCGGAGAAAATCCAGGCGAACATCTTCGTGCCGGCCGAATTCACCCACGCACCGCATTTGCGCCTGTGGCGGACCTCGGTCACAGCGGAAGAGCTGAAGGCAACGATTGCGCGCTACCTTGGCGAGGAACGCACCGAACGCTCGTTCCGCCGCTATGCACGCGAACGCGGCACCGATACGGAAAACATGGCCACAGCCGACGCCAGCCTTTTGCGGTTTTCCGAACAGCTGCTTGCAAGCGCCATCGGCGCTGCCTCGTCCCGGTTGGTGCTGTCGCTCATGCTCAAACGGCACGACCCTTCCGCAAAAGGAGCCGTCAAGCTGCTTGATGATGCATCTGCGGCGATCCAGCACAACCGGGACCTGCTGCAGACCGCGCTCAATCAGGTGCGGCAAGGGCTTGCCGTGTTTGACCGGGATTTGCGGCTGATTTGCTGGAATAGGCAATTTCGCGACCTGCTGGGCCTTCCCGCGGAATACGGGCAGGTCGGCACCACGCTCGATGCGATCATCCGCTACAATGCCGAAACCGGAGAACACGGCCCCGGCCCGGTGGAAGTCACGGTTGCCGACCGGATCGAACGCCTTGTCGTACAGCAGGACACCTTTCAGGAACGCATGCACAAATCCGGACAGGTTCTGGAAGTGCGCGTCAGTCCCATGCCGGATGGCGGCATCGTCACCACTTACACCGACATCACGGAACGGGTCATGGCCGAAGACGCCCTGGCGCGCGCCAATGAAACACTGGAACGGCGGGTCCGGGAGCGCACGGAGGAGCTGACCCACGTCAACAACCGGCTGGTGCAGGCAACCCATGCCGCAGAAGAGGCCAATATCGGCAAGACACGCTTTATCGCGGCTGCCGGACACGACATTCTCCAGCCGCTCAATGCGGCGAGGCTCTACACCTCCGTTCTGTCAGACCGCATCACGGAGGGCGAAACCGGGGCGCTTGCCCGCAATATCGGCGCGGCACTCGACTCGGTTGAGGATATCATCGGCGCCGTTCTTGATATGTCCCGGCTTGATTCGGGCCAGATGAAGCCCGAGCCAACCGTTTTCCGGCTGGATACGCTCTTGCGGGGCCTGCAGCTCGAATTCGAACCCGTCGCAGATGAAAAGGATCTGGAACTCACCATTGTGCCGACGTCCGCATCGATACGCTCGGACCGCCGGCTGCTGCGCCGCCTGCTTCAGAACCTCGTCTCCAACGCCTTGAAGTATACGCCTTCGGGCAAGGTGCTTGTCGGATGCCGCCGGCAGGGCAACCGGATCGCGGTCGAGGTGCATGACACGGGCATGGGCATTCCGCCGAGCGAACAGAAGGTCATTTTTCACGAATTCCAGCGCCTCGACGACGGCATGCGGGCGGCCAAGGGACTTGGCCTCGGCCTGTCGATCGTGGAGCGGATCAGCCGCGTTCTGGACCACCCCGTGAAGCTGCGCTCCGAAGTCGGCAAAGGCTCCTGCTTCACCGTCTGGCTGCCGGCCGCAGCGGCCGTGCCGCTTGAACCTGTCGCCAAGCCAGCACCCGCTGTGGTGACACGGCTCGACGGTCTGTGTGTCCTTGCGATCGACAACGAGCCCGACATTCTGGATGGCATGCGCCATTTGCTGGAGAGCTGGAACTGCCATGTCGTGACCGCTGCAGACGATGTCCAAGCCTCGCAAAAGCTCAAGGAGCTTGGCCGGTTTCCGGACATCATTCTGGTCGACTACCACCTCGACAATGGCAACGGCATAGATGCGGTCATTCGCTTGCGCTGGAAGTTCGGCACCGACACGCCTGCCGCCCTTATCACCGCCGACCGCAGCAGGCCGGTGCGGATGGCGGCCACGGAGCAGAACATCGTGATCTTCAACAAGCCACTGAAACCCGCAGCCCTAAGAGCCCACCTGAGCCGCTGCAAGGTCTCGCCCAGCGCGGCAGAATAATCCCTGCGCTCAATAGCGGACAATCGTTTGATTTTCCGGCAGACCGGCCGGGCGGCCTGCCAGATCACGGTGTCTGCATCAAGCCAAAAGGCCGGTTTCGCCTATGCGGAACTGGCAGTCGCGTTGGGCTCCTCGCCGCCGGTGTGCCACTGACCTGACTCGATCTTGGAGGCGGCGATCACGGCCTGGGTGCGGCTTTCGACGCCCAGCTTCTGCAGGATGGCCGAAACATGCGCCTTGACCGTTGCCTCGGATACCGACAGTTCGTAGGCGATCTGCTTGTTCAGCAGGCCCTCCGACAACATCATCAGCACCCGTACCTGCTGCGGGGTCAGCGTTGCGAGCCTCTGCACCAGATCACCTGCCGCATCATGCGCGTTTAGGTCAATGTCATCCGGCGTCCAGGTGCCGCCATCCATGACACTTTGAATGGCCTCCCGGATAATCTCGATCCCGTGGGATTTCGGGATGAACCCGGAGGCGCCGAACTCCATCGCCCGGCGGATCGACTGCGGGTCTTCGTTCGCGGACACGATCACGACCGGAACCGATGCGAATTGCGCGCGAATATACATAAGGCCTGAAAAGCCGCGCATCCCCGGCATGCCAAGATCCAAAAGGATCAGATCGACGTCGCCGTCTTCCTCAAGCCGGCGTGTCACATCTTCGAGGGCACCAGCTTCCTCGATAACAGCGTCTGCATATTGTGTTTCCAGGGCTTGCCGAAGCGCACCCCGGAACAATGGATGGTCATCGGCAATGATGAAACGATAGGTTAGGTCAGACACCCGCTTTTTCCTCCCATGATACCGGTAGGCAACGCTGACAGCGGTTTGCACGATTGCGCGTCGGGTCATCCCAGCCCGGCCGGAGTGCAAGATGCCCCTATCCGCCACTGACACAATCCCTGCGCAACCTTCATGCCCTGTCGCGCCTGCCACTCCGGCCAGCCCGCAGCTCTTGGCTTTACGCGCTGTTTCCGTCGTGCCGGCAGGCCGCTTCATCGCCCTGCCGCTTCTCCATCATGTTTGCACCGTTCATATGCCTAAGTCAAAAGACCAAATTCAAAAACCTGCAACAATCCCTGCTTCCCCAGCGCTCTTTTGTATCGGCAAAAGGGTGCAGTTGGGTCACATCAATCGGCAACCCTTAAGAGCAACGCATCGGCTGATCGGGTGCAGCACCCGCGAAGGATCAATACAAGGCACTATACGGGATGCACAAGACCACTGTGCCCCGCAGAAGCCTTGCCTCGTCAGAGGACTCCGTTTTCATGCTTGAGGACAAAAGGTGCGTTATTCCAGAGCCCACCCAAAACAACTGACACACACATTAATTAAAATCCATTTTCCGCCTGAACTCTGTGAACATGTATCCGTGCTCATTATTTCAGATTTCAGTCCATGAATCTGACACAGGATGAACGGTTCTACATAATTACAACAGCGAACAACTCTAGAGTGGTGGCAATGACCGCAACCTCGACCCTTTACTCTTTCGTCAACCGTTGGGAGTGCGACGAAAACGACCATTTGAACGTTCAGTTTTATTTCTTGCGTTTTGAGGAAGCCGACCGGCAACTGAGATTGATAGCCGGGTTGAACGAAACCCATGTCGGCGCACGCCGCGTGCGCCATGTGCGGTTTCACAATGAACTCATGGACGCCCAGCTTGCACAGGTGCGCTCCGGTATCGCCTTTGACGGTCCGCATCTGTTTACCATTGTCCATGAGATGCATGACCCGACGAGCGGAGCCCTGGCAGCAACGTCAATTGACGGCTACGAACCGAACACAAACTCGGCCAAGGCATTGCGCCAGAGGTTTACGGAATTTCATGTCGACATGCCCGAGCACGCCGCTCCGAAAGGGCTTCCGGCCTCTTTGAACTCCGTGCGGGTCACAAGTGCCGAACTCGCCAGTCACGGTGCCTTTGTCAGCTATCGCGGCACCGTGCTGCCGCGTGACATCGGTCCGGACGGACGGGCCGATGACGCCTTTGCCATGGCAGCCTTCACCAATGCCGCGCCTTATGTCTGGGAACGCACGCCCCTGACCCAGCACTATCTGGGCGAACACAATCTGGGCCGTGTGGTCGTTGAAATGAAACTCAGCTGGCAAAGCCCGCTGAAGGCCGGAGAACCCTATCACATCATGAGCGGGTTGACCGGATGTGCGGGCAAGGCATTTTCCTTCCGCCACCATATGTTCGAGACACGCACTGACCGGCCAATCGCCTGTCTGGACGTTGTCGCGCTGGCGATGGATCTGAAGAACCGGAAGGCGATCGCCCTGCCGAAAGAAGCGGTTGAAGAAATCCAGCGGATGAAATTGCCGTAACGGAGAGAGCCCCTACTGTGCGCTTCCGTTTTGTCCGGCAAACTCCTCTTGCAGTTCCTTGACCAAACCGAAAAACCGGCGCATGGCGTCTTCGGTAAAGTCGAGAACCCTGTCCAGCTCGTCCTGTTCATCGGCAGGCAAAGTCTGGCTGCCGGAACCCTCGCCATGTGGCGTATCGTCTGTCCCGGCTTGACCATTTGGTAGATCGACGGCACTCCCGGGACGCCGGGGGAGCGCCTGTTCGCCGAGCGCCCGCTCCGCGGCAGCCAGTTCCTCCTGCAAAGCCGCGATGGTCCGTTCGGCGCTGTTCAGGGCATCTACAGTCTTGGCCCTTGCCTTGTGCGCAGTCTCAAGCTTGCGCGTCAGAACATCGATCTCTCCGGACAGCGCGGCAATCTCAGCCTCATAGGCCTCTTCAGCCAATGGCGCCGGAAAACACCTCCAACCGCTGTCAAATTCCTTGCAGTAGCTGAACGTGCCTTCGAGCTTGTCGAGACGCAGATAGCCATCCCCTTCCGGGACAAGCTGGAACCGGTCACTGACCGTTTGTTCGAGTTGCTCAAGGGTCATGCCACGCTCGGCAGCTGTAGCTGACGCAAATGCAGTACCGGTACCGGCCACGGCTGCGCAAATCAGGCCGCTTGCCAAGACGATTGCCTGTGTGTGTGCGCCCATTCCGGTGACCTTTCCCGTTTCAATCGTGAGCTTCACTATCGCATGGCAAAGCGTGCAAATCAGGGCAGGGGTTGCAAATCCCCGCCTTTGTCCGCCCGGCAATTGCAATCGATATGCGAACGCGCCGCTGCCTACAAGGGATGATAGGGTGCGCGCCCGGAGACCAGTGCATCCTCCAGGATTTCCAACCGGTCCTGCCCCCAGAACGGCTCTCCGTTCAACAGATAGGTCGGCGAGCCGATCAGTCCTTGCGCGACCGCGTCCTCCTGGTTCTTCTGATAGATTTTCTTGATGTCATCCGACTTTGCCAGTGTCAGGATCGCCTCCGGGTCATGACCGCACCCGGTCAGGCACTCCGCCAGAACCGTTTCTTCGGCGATGTTCCTGTCCTCGGCCCAAATCGCCCTGAAGGCGCGCGCGGAAAACTTGAGAGGATCAAGTCCCTCCCCGGCAAGGGCAATGGCGCAGCAATCAGCCAAACCCGGCGGGGCCGGAAAATGAGCCGGTTTCATCGTCAACGGCACCTGGCGCTTGTCGCGCCAACGTTGCATTTCGACAAACCGGTAAGCCTGCCGGGCCGGATGGCGCTTTCCAAGCGGCAAGCCTCCTGACTCGGCAAACACACCGGAGAGGTCAACCGGGCGGACGCGCACCGTCACCCCGTGCTTTTGCGCCATTTCGCAAAACAGGTCATGGCCGAGATAGGCCCATGGCGAGATATGTGTAAAAAAATAATCGATTTCAGTCGTCATGATGAGACGCTCCCCACAGTTTGACGGAAGCCTGCGATTTTTGACGCCACTGTTCAAGCCGGGGTGGCGTTCAACAAAACTTCAAGTGTCTCGATCCGGTCGGCATCAGCGGGTGTCTTGTCCCAGCGGATCCGGGAAATGCGCGGAAACCGCATGGCCAGACCGGACTTGTGGCGGCCGGATTTGCTCAGGCCTTCAAACGCAACCTCCAGAACCAACCCTGTCTCCTTGCTGTGACGCACCTCGCGCACCGGCCCGTACCGGTTGACTGTGTGATTGCGCACAAACCGGTCGATCTCGCGCAATTCCTCGTCGGTAAAGCCGAAATAGGCCTTGCCGACCGGAACCAAAACCTCCCCGTCGCCTGTCTCGCGCCAGACCCCGAACGTGTAGTCGGAATAAAACGATGACCTTTTGCCATGGCCCCGTTGCGCATACATCAGCACCGCATCGGTCAGATGCGGTTGCTTTTTCCATTTGAACCAAAGCCCCCTTGGACGCCCGGGAACATAAGACGCATCCCATCGCTTGAGCATCAGGCCCTCGACAGCGTTGGCATCATCCGGGGCAAGATGCGAATGCGGCTGCTTGCGCGCCTGTGCGACCGCCTCCCAGCTGCTGACCGGGACAAGCGGCGACAGGTCGATCCCCGGCCGGTCGCTTTCTGCCAGAAAACGCTCCAGATGCCTGCGCCGCTCGGCAAAAGGGAGCCCGCGCATGTCCTCCCCATTCAGGGACAGAATGTCATAGGCACGGATCGCCGCCGGATAGGCCTTGAGAAGTTTCGGCCCGGCGGTCTTTCGATTAAGCCGTTTCTGCAGATCCGAAAACGGCCGCACGACTCCATTGGAGACGATGAGCAATTCACCGTCCAGAGCTGCCTCGAAATCAAGCATCTTGACAACGTCCGGAAAGGCTACGGAGATATCATCCCCGGTCCGGCTGAACAGGCGGGCAACCGGTTCGCCATCGCGCGACCTGCCGGCGGCCGCCTGGACCCTGATCCCGTCCCATTTCCATTCCACCGCGAAATCGGCGGCATCAAGCTGTTGTGTGTCCTTTGCCTCGTCAAGCGGATGCGCGAGCATGACCGGGCGAAACGGAGCCGGATCAGTGACTTCCGGCCGCCCTGCCCGGCCCTCGACCCAGGCAAACAACGCCTCATAGGGCGGCGACAGGCTGTGCCAGACCTCTTCGATTGCGTCCGGCTCCAAATTGCCCAGCCGCGCCAGGGCCGTCTTGGCAAGCCGGGCCGAAACGCCCACACGCAAGCCACCGGTGATCAGTTTCAAAAGCGCCCAGCGCCCGGTTTCATCAAGGACATCAAGCCAACCGGCGATCAGTCCCGGCATGTCCTGACGCCCGGCCGCTTCCAGACATTCCACGACTTCCGACAGTTTCGGCGGGCTGGACTGACTTCCCGCCTCCTCGCCCGGCCACATCAGAGCGATTGTCTCCGACAGGTCACCGACAAAATCATAGGAAAGCTCAAACAGGTAAGGATCGGCCCGCTCGCTGATCAAGGCCCTCAACAAGGCAGGCTTGGCATTTCGAAACGACAAATCGCCGGTGAGCGCGGCAACCGCCAACCCGCGATCCGGATCGGGCACGCGTTTCAGATAGTCGACAAGCAAGGCCTCCTTGGCGAGGCGCCGCGGCTCCAGTGAAAGCCGGTCCAGAAGGCGGGCGAATTGATGCATGACTGAAATTCAAATCCTTGCTCAGGAAACAATCCGTAGAAACGGTCACATGGCACCTTGCCAAAGGCAATCAACCCGGCACCTGCAAGCCCACGTCCCCCATGACTTTACCTTTCGGGTAGCCGAAAAGTTCCCGAACTGCTGCATACGGCCCTCTTGCCCATTCAACCGCCACGCACAAACTCCAAGCAAAAGCTGCCGCCTTGATGCGTTTCCGCCAGATCTTCTTGACGTTTTTATCTTTCAGTGGCCCGCAATCCTCTGGACCTGATCCATCTAAAGGCGTATAGAGCGCAAAAGTTTTACGCGCAGGCCCCGATGCGATGATGTTCGGTCCCATGCGGCGCGCAATCTCCACTGAAAGACGTTTATGACAGATTTGACCGCTCTCGCCCCGGCGTTGAAAGCAGCGCTGGATAAAAAAGGCTATGAGACGCTGACCCCGGTTCAGGAAAGCATCCTGAACGAAGCCCCTGAACATGCCGACCTGCTGGTCTCGGCCCAGACCGGTTCCGGCAAGACCGTCGCGTTCGGGCTGGCACTTGCCCCGACGCTGCTGGAAGGTGACGACCACCTCGGCCCTGCAGGCGCTCCGATTGCCTTGGCCATTGCGCCAACCCGTGAGCTTGCCCTTCAGGTCAAGGAGGAGCTGACCTGGCTTTATGCCGAGGCCGGCGCGCAAACGACCTCTTGTGTGGGCGGCATGGACCCCCGCATGGAGCGCCGCGCGCTCGACCGGGGTGCTCATATTGTTGTCGGCACACCGGGCCGTTTGCGCGACCACATCGAGCGCGGAGCGCTGGACCTGTCGCAAATCAAGGCCGTCGTTCTCGACGAGGCCGACGAAATGCTCGACATGGGCTTCCGCGAGGATCTGGAATTCATTCTGGACGCCGCGCCTGAAGGCCGCCGGACCCTGATGTTCTCGGCGACCGTCCCGAAGCCGATCGCGGAACTCGCCAAGCGGTTCCAGAAGGATGCGGTGCGTCTGTCGACCATCAATTCGCGCGAACAGCATGGCGACATCGAGTATATCGCCTATCCGGTTGCCCCGAACGAGCGAGAAAACGCGATCATCAACGTGCTGCGCCTGCATCAGGCGGAAAAGGCGATCCTGTTCTGCTCGACACGTGAAGCGGTCAAGCGTCTGACCAGCCGTCTGGCCAATCGCGGCTTTTCCATCGTGTCGCTCTCCGGCGAACTCAGCCAGGAACAGCGCAGTGCCGCTCTGGCCGCGATGAAGGACGGCCGGGCCCAGGTTTGCGTGGCGACAGATGTGGCGGCCCGCGGCATCGATCTGCCCAATCTCGATCTGGTGATCCATGCGGACCTGCCGACCGGCAAGGCCGCGCTCTTGCACCGGTCCGGCCGCACGGGCCGTGCGGGGCGCAAGGGCACATGTGTGCTGATGGTGCCCTACCCGCGCCGGCGCGCTGCAGAACGCACCCTGCATTTTGCCGGGATCAAGGTCGAGTGGAAACCTGCACCAACCGCAGACGATATCCGCGCCAAGGACAAGGAGCGGCTGTTCGCCGACAAGGTCCTGTCCGCCGAGCTCGAAGCCGAAGAGCGCGACGTTGCGCAGGAACTCCTGAAAGAACACGGCGCGGAACAGATCGCAGCTGCGTTCGTCAAGCTCTATCAGTCCCGCCTGCCGGCACCGGAGGAAATCTCCGAGGCAACGGAAGACACCATGCGGGGCCGTGATGCGGGTTCTCGCGGCGGCCGCAGCGCCGAGATCAAGGGCAAGTTCGAGGACGGCACCTGGTTCCGGTTGTCGCTCGGCCACAAGCATCGCGCCGATCCCCGCTGGCTGCTGCCGATGATCTGCCGCGCCGGACACGTCACCAAGCGTGAAGTCGGCGCAATCAAGATCTTCCAGAACGAAACCCGGTTCGAGATTGCAGGTACCCATGCCGAGCGCTATGCCTCCGTCATCAAGCGGGACGGCTCGGGCGAAGACAATGTGACCATTTCGGTGCTGGACGCCCGTGGCGGCAAGGCCCCGCCGCCACCGTCCGAAGGTGGCCGTTTCGACCGCCCGCGCAAATCCAACCGCTCGCGTTCGTCGGATGCCTATGAAGGCGGCCGCGAAGACCGGATGGACAGCCAGGGGCACAAGCGCGGTGATTTCAGCGACCGCCGCCCTGCAGGCAAGAAGCGCCGCCGCTTCGGCGACGACGACGAGGCCCGTCCGAACCATCCGGCCTATGAGCCGCTCGACAAGAAAGCACTGGACGGGGGCGATCGCGGCAAGTCCCGCGACAACCGGTCCGGGGACGGCGACGACTTCCGCAAGAAGGGCGGCAAAAGCGCCAAGCCTGCAGGCGGAGCCAAAAAGGCGCCGAAAAAGACCAAGCCCTCCCGCGCCACGCGCAAAGCAGAGCGCGCGCAGAAGTAAGGTCTGCCTTCAGAAACAATCAATCCGGGTGACATCATGAAACCCGGATTGATGAATGTGATTGCCCTACGGCAAAAGTGGTCCTTCCAAGCCCTGTTCTGCCTCACACCAAACGCCCTGTTGCATCACCTGTTTGGTTGTATCAACGTGCGTGAGGAACCGAAGCAAAGCGGATGATCCCCTGAAATCAGGCAGGCTCCGCTTTCGGTCTCGGGAGTTCAGCTAGGTCAGGGACCGCCACTCATGAGACCTCTGCATATTGCCG
The DNA here is from genome assembly GCF_009711355.1 of Roseibium sp. RKSG952. NCBI lineage: Bacteria > Pseudomonadati > Pseudomonadota > Alphaproteobacteria > Hyphomicrobiales > Stappiaceae > Roseibium > Roseibium sp. RKSG952. Next base: position 70,256 of record NZ_SMMF01000944.1, read on the forward strand.
GCCCGTGCAATTGAACGCGGCAATTCTGCACATTGTCAGCTGTGCGGGATGGAGACGACGTGTTCCCAGAACGTCTTTCAAGGTGGTTTTCGCCTTGAAAGGTTTCCCGGCCATTTGTCACACGAGTTGTTGAGCCCCCTGTATTCGGGGTTCGGTCATTGCAAACGGGCGCCGGTCAGACGTGCCAATGATTGAGCGCTTGGTCTCACTCATTGATGATCATGGCGATGGCCCAGTCCTGACCGTCCTGCAGCAGATGATAGTGACAGGTGAACTCGAACACCACGTCGCCATCGCCGTCATGTTGCTGCCAGTCGAGCGAGACCATTGCAGCACTTCCGCTGATATGGCTTGAAGCAACATGAAACTCGGAATGGGTCACCCCTTCCTTGTCCAGCGCCTTGAGCAGCGCCTCGATGTTTTCCATCAGCTCTTCGTCATCGGTGAAGACGTGGCCGCGTTCATGCTGCCAGATCGTGGCCGGCATGGCGAAACAGTCGCAAATCCGGTCGGCATCAAAGTCGTTGAAGCCCGACTGGTAGTCTTCGAACAATTGCGCCAGGGCTTCCTCGGCCTGCGAACCGAGTTCGGCACCGGGCCCGTTTGCGTGGCCGTTGCCCGAGTATTCGGAATTCGTGTCGTCAGCCATCGTCGTGGTCTCCGTCCAGATCGCCGGGCGTCTCCTGCCCGGTCATGCAGCGCCCGCCAGACCGGCCTCTCCGGCCGCTGACGGAATGTCGGCCTCTTCGCCGTCGCCATATCCCATCATGTTGAGAGGCCGCGCCGTCCGGCCCCGGCTTTCACACCAGTGCACCAGCGCTTCCTCCGCCCCGTGGGTCACCCATATCTGCTCTGCCCCCGTTTCGGCAACCGTCCGGCACAGATCATCCCAATCGGCATGATCGGACAGGATCAGGGGCAATTCCGCCCCCCGCTGTCGCGCCCTTGCGCGCACCCGCATCCAGCCCGAGGCCATGGCGGTGACGCAATCGCCGAAACGCCGGGCCCAGCGGTCGGTCAACTGTCCGGGCGGACACAGGACGATCTCGCCCGCAAGCTCCTTGCCCCGGCGCCCCACAGGCTCGACCGGCCCGAGGTCAATCCCCTGATCGCAATAGTAGCGGGTCAGCCGTTCCAGCGCGCCATGAAGATAGATGGTCCGTTCGTATCCCGCCCGCCGGAGTTCTGCCATCACCCGCTGCGCCTTGCCGAGCGCATAAGCCCCCACCAGATGGGTCCGCTCCGGAAAGACCGCAAGTGACGCCAGAAGTTTCCTGATTTCCCCGGAGGCTTCCGGGTGCCGGAACACGGGAAGACCAAAGGTTGCTTCGGTCACGAACGTATCGCAGCGGACCAGCTCGAACGGCGCGCAAGTCGGGTCAAACTGGCGCTTGTAGTCTCCGGAGACCACCGTCCGCCCTGCCGCATCCTCAAGCAGGACCTGCGCCGAGCCAAGCACATGGCCCGCCGGATAAAGCGTCACCCCAGCCCCATCCAGACCGATCCTCTCGCCATAGGCGGCCGCCTGTGCCGTTCCGGCAAAAGCCTCGCCATAGCGGATCGCCATGATCTCCAGCGTTTCGCGCGTTGCCAGCACCGCGCCATGTCCGGCACGGGCATGATCCGCATGGCCATGGGTGATGATCGCACGCTCCACCGGCCGCACCGGATCGACATGCGCCTTTGCGGCTTCACAATAAAGCCCTTCCGGTGTCAGCCTGAGAATCTCTGCCATGGCCATGAGAATAGGACGCAGCCGCCAAATTGCCAGCAAGAGTTAAACGCATCCCCCCTCTCGCCTTTCACTGTCTGTCTCCTTAAAACTCGCTCACATGGATCTGAACCTGCTCCCAAACCGGTTTTTGAACTGGTTCTCGACACGTGGATGGAGCCCCCGGGCGCATCAGATTGCGCTGCTGGATCATCTGGCGCGCGGCCGCTCGACCTTGCTGATCGCCCCGACCGGCGCCGGCAAGACCCTGGCCGGTTTTCTACCAAGCCTCGTCGAACTGGAAGGCCGGTCACGGCTGCCACCCGGCTCGCCCGGAAAGACCGGATTGCACACGCTTTATATCTCGCCCCTAAAAGCGCTTGCGGTGGACATTGCCCGCAATCTGGAAAGCCCGGTGAACGAGATGGCTCTCGATGTCCGGATCGAGACCCGGACCGGCGACACGCCATCGCACAAGCGCCAGCGGCAAAAAATCAAACCGCCGGACATGCTGCTGACGACGCCGGAACAGATCGCCCTGCTCTTGTCCGACCCTGCCTCGCAAACCCTGTTTGCGGGTCTGAGGACGGTCATTCTCGATGAACTTCATGCGCTGGTCACCTCCAAGCGGGGTGATCTGCTGGCACTGGGGCTTGCCCGCTTGCGCAAGCTTGCGCCGGATCTCCGGACCATCGGCCTGTCGGCCACGGTCGCCGAACCCGACGATCTGCGGGCCTATCTCGTCCACCAGCCGGACGAAAACAGACGGCACTTGAGCGATCTGGTCGATGTCGAGGGCGGTGCGGAACCCGATATTCACATTCTGGAATCGCAAGAACGCCTGCCGTGGTCAGGCCATGGCGCACGTTATGCCTATCCGGAGATCTATGCGCTGATCAAACAGCACCGGGTGACACTGGTCTTCGTCAACACCCGCTCCCAGGCGGAGGCCGTGTTTCAGGACCTGTGGCGGATCAACGAGGACACCTTGCCGATCGCGCTTCACCACGGATCGCTGGATGTTGCCCAGCGCCGCAAGGTGGAGGCGGCGATGGCCTCCGGAGCCCTGCGCGCCGTTGTCGCCACCTCCTCCCTCGACATGGGGATCGACTGGGGCGACATCGACCTTGTCATCAATATCGGCGCACCCAAGGGAGCCAGCCGGCTGGCCCAGCGCATCGGCCGGGCCAATCACCGCATGGATGAACCGTCCAAGGCGGTCCTTGTCCCCTCCAACCGGTTCGAGGTTCTTGAATGCCAGGCAGCCCTTGCCGCTTCCAGACGGGGAGATCAGGACACACCGCCCTTGCGCAAGGGCGCGCTGGATGTGCTGGCCCAGCACGTCATGGGACTGGCCTGCGCCGCCCCCCTTGATCCGCTGGCGGTTTTTGCGGAAATCCGCAGTGCGGAAACCTACCGGCACATCGACTGGGAAACGTTTGAGCGCATCCTCGATTTTGTGGCCACCGGCGGCTATGCGCTCAAGAGCTACGATCAATACGCCAAGCTGAAGCAGGGCAAGGACGGTTTGTGGCGCATTGCCCATCCCAAGATCGCCCAACAGTACCGGCTCAATGTCGGCACGATCGTCGAGGCGCCCATGCTGAAGGTGCGGCTGGTCCGCTCAAAGGCGGACGGACGGCGCACGCCGGTCGGGCGCGGCGGACGGATTTTGGGCGAGATCGAGGAATGGTTCTGCGAACAGCTGACCCTTGGCGACACCTTCATATTCGGCGGCGAGATCCTCCGCTTCGAAGGGATGAAGGAAGCCGAGGTCTATGTGTCGCGCGCCCGGACCGACAACCCCATGATCCCGTCCTATCAGGGCGGCAAGTTCCCCTTGTCCACCTATCTGGCCGCAAGTGTGCGCGCGATGCTGGCAACACCCGCAAGCTGGTCCGGCCTGCCCGGCCAGGTTCAGGAGTGGTTGCGCCTGCAACGGGGCAAATCGGTGCTGCCGAGCCGGGACGGTCTTCTGGTCGAGACATTTCCGCGCGGCAACAAGCATTACATGGTCTGTTATCCGTTCGAGGGCCGCCTCGCCCATCAGACGCTGGGCATGTTGCTCACCAAGCGGCTGGAGCGGGCTGGTGCAAAGCCCATGGGATTTGTCGCCAACGACTATGCGCTTTCGGTCTGGGGTCTTGAAGATATCGGCGCAATGGCAGCAAGCGGGCGTCTGTCGCTCGATGCCCTGTTCGAGCAGGACATTCTCGGCGATGATCTGGACGCATGGCTTGCCGAGTCCAGCCTGATGAAACGCACATTCCGCTACTGCGCGGTCATCGCCGGACTGATCGAACGCCGCCATCCGGGCCTGGAAAAGACCGGCCGTCAGGTCACTGTCTCTTCCGATCTCATATATGACGTATTGCGGACACACGAGCCCGATCACATCCTGTTAAAAGCGACATGGAACGACGCAGCCGAAGGACTTCTGGATATCTCGCGCCTGAGCGAACTTCTTGCGCGAATCAGGGGGCGAATCACACATATTTGCCTCAATCGTGTTTCACCGCTCGCCGTCCCTGTGTTGCTGGAAATCGGACGCGAGCCGATCTACGGCGAAGCCATGGAGAGCATTTTGGAAGACGCGGCTGAAGAACTCGTCCACGAGGCCCTTTCATGAGAGTGCTGACATCGCATATGGATCAGTTTGCGGCCGCCCCGGTCTGTCACGATATTCAAGTCAACGGTGAAACAATCGGCCTGCACGACAGCGGTGTTCTGTGGTGGCCGGATGAGGCCACGCTGGTGGTTGCCGACCTGCATCTGGAAAAAGGCTCCTCCTATGCCCGGCGCGGCGTGATGCTGCCGCCTTATGACACGGAGGCAACGCTCGAAAAACTGGCCGGGGTCATCGAGGCATTCGATCCGGCCCGGGTGATTGCACTTGGCGACAGTTTCCATGACCCTGACGGATCCGACCGCCTTCCGCCCGCCTATCGCGCACTTCTGACCACGCTCCAGCTCAATCGCGAATGGATCTGGGTTACCGGGAACCATGATCCTGTCGCCCCCGTCCGTCTGTGCGGCGAAACCGTCGAAGAGATCAAGATCGGCGGCCTGATCTTCCGGCACGAACCGGTCGGCAATCATGACCGGCGCAGTTGCCTTGGAGAAGTCTCCGGCCATCTCCATCCCGCCGCCCGCGTCCGCCGCTATGGCCGCTCGATCCGGCGCAGCTGTTTCGTGACCGATGGCATCCGGCTCGTGCTGCCGGCCTTCGGCGCCCTGACCGGCGGCCTGAATGTCACCGACGACGCCTTCCGCCCCCTGTTCGAGGCCAAACGCTATTCGGCGTTCCTTCTGGGCAACAACAGGCTTTATCCGTTTACGGCGTCTCGTCTGATCGGGGATTGATTTCCAAAGCCGCTTCGCGCGGCAATGCGGGTTGCCTTTCCCTGAAATGCAAATCCCCGATGCGGCATCAGCGGCCAAATTGGAGCACGGCATTTTCCCCGATTGTCATCCCGCAAAAACAAAAGTTTTATGCGGTATCAGAGAGCCACTGACTTCGGTCGCTTCAGGCCGGGGTTTGGGGCTCGCCGATCCCGGATCGCACTGACGCTTGTCCGGGATGACATTCAAAGGGCACAATAAAATAGCCCATCCTGCCTTGCGACCACTTTAGCAGCGGCATCCCCCGACTACAAAAGATCAGAACTCACAAGATGAATCCGGAGACCGAATCTTATCGGCGCTCTTAAAAAAGCAGTGTAGGCGAAACCCTAAATCGAATCCTCCTGATTGGCCTGATCACTTATTGAATCAGTCTGCGGGGAGCTTTCCGGGGCGACTTCCGCCTCGCCAATCTTCACCCAGGCAATCACCAATTCGTAAAACACCGCCAGCACCACGGGCCCCAGAAACAGGCCGATCAGCCCGTAGGCCAGCGTGCCGCCGAGCACACCGATCAGGATCACCAGCATCGGGACTTCCAGACCGCGCGCCATCAGGATCGGTCTCAACACGTTGTCGACCAGCATGATCGGGACCATCAGGACGGTGAAGACCAGCGCGGCCGCCGTTCCCATCGACGACCACGCCCAGACAACAACGGGAAGGATCACCAGAGCCGGACCGATCTGGATGATGCACAGGATCAGCGCGAGGAACGCAAGAATTCCGGCAAAGGGAACGGCAAAGGCCACCATGACAATCCCGGTCAGAAGCCCCTGAATCACGGCCACGCCAATCACGCCGCGTGAGACATTGCGGATCGTGGCACCGGCCAGGTCGACAAATTCCGCGCCGCGCGGAGCAATGATCCGGTCGGCAAACCGCCGGGCGCCCGACGCCAGTTTCGGGCCCGGCACAAACAGAAACCCGGCGATCAATACCGATACGGCAAAGAACAGCACGCTGCCGCTCAGGCTTGCCAGCGTCCCCAGGATCTTGGTTCCGGCCGGGACAACGAAAGGCGCGGCTTTCGTTGCCGCTTTTTCAAGACTGGTGGAGCCCAGTTGCCAGAGTTCCGCCACCTTTGGTCCGACAAACGGAATGTCGGCCAGACCCGGCGGAGCCGGTGGCAGGGTCATGGACCCATCCGAAATCCGCTGATACCAGCCCTGCAACGTATCGACCATGCTGACCACCAATACGGCAACCGGTCCGATGATGATGGCAAGTCCGATCAGGGTCACGATCGCCGCCGAGATCGCCTTGCGGCCGCCGAGTTTGGCCGCAAGCCAGCTATAGGCCGGATAGAGCGCAACGGTCAAAACCAACGCCCAGAGGATGAACACCGCGAACGGCGCGATCAGCATCAGCGAGATATAGGCAAACAGCGCCAGGACGCCGAGCCGGATCGCAACATCGATCACCTTTCCGTCAATGCCGTGATCCCTGGTTGCGCTGACTGTTACAGGAACGCCGTGCTGTTTGGCCATGACTTACCCGCCTTCCGCATCCCAACTGACCCGAGGTTAGAAACAATCTCCGGCCGCGTAAACAGGCTAGTTGCCAGACGGCAGGGCAACCTCAAGCCGTGACGAATAAACAAAGTGATCTAGATAGCCGATTGAACCCAGCGGGAGGAAACGGGCATGCTCAAGACTGGCAAGATTCTGGCGCTTCTTATCGTTCTGGCCGCCAGCATCGGCAGCGCGGCCATGTCCGCCGCTCAGGCATCGGAGCGCGCGTGGCAAGCCCTGGCAGATGGCGGGATTGTCCTTTTCCGCCATGCGCTTGCGCCCGGAACAGGAGATCCCCGCAACTTCCGGCTCGGAGACTGTTCCACGCAACGCAACCTGAATGGGCAAGGACGCGCAGAGGCACAGGCCATCGGCAAGGAATTCCGTCAGCGCGGCATTCGTGCCGGCGAGGTGTTGACGTCCCAATGGTGCCGCTGCGTGGAAACCGCCGAGCTTGCCTTCCCCGGCCGCGTCCGGGAGGCGCCGGTGTTCAATTCGTTTTATGCCAACCGCACGCGCGGACCGCGCCAGACGCGGCAGGCGCTTGAAATCCTGTCGGCATGGCAGGGACCCGGCGCTCTGGTGGTCGTGACCCATCAGGTCAATATCACTGCCCTCACCGGCATCATTCCCCGCTCTGGCGAAGGCATCGTCGTTCAGGTGACCGGCAATGACCTTGCCGTCGTTGGCCGTATTCCGGTGCCGAGGGCATATTGATGCCTTTGGCTCAGGCCGGGTGTTCTTGTGAAATCCCGAAAGCCGCCACGCCTCTGGCCCGGAACCCTTTTGCCTTCGCCTTTGACCATCAATCCTTGCGGAAAATAACGCCGGCCAGCCATCCGGTAAACATGGCCAGCAGGACGGCGACAATACCGTAGATTGCCGCGTGGTTGCGGGCCATATCGAACGTGAACTGTTCAAAGCCCGTCTTGGCGACTGCCAGCTTTTCCTCGGTCTTTGACAACAAAGCACCATCCTGCAAAAGGAAGCTTTTTACCGTGTACATTCCAACCGGAATATCCGCCGGAAGCGGCACGGTCGTGCGAAACATGGTGTCGGTCAGAAACTCGATCGAGTCACTGCGCTCCGAATAGAGCCCCTGCGCGACACGCAGCCGGATGAAGGCATGGCGGAAATCGTCCCGTTCCGACAAGGGTAGGCGTGAGCCGCCCGTGACGGCCAGATGCAGGTGGTTCAGGCCGATTTCGTGTTCAACCAACAGCGGACGGTCGCCCATCTCCGTGACATGCCGCGTCGTGGAAATCGCGTAGAAAGACGGGACATCCTGGAAAACCTCATGCTCACGATTCACCCAGACCCCTAGAAACCGGCCCTTGCGGCGTGTGGTGATGTTTTGCTTCGGACCTTCCACAATGATCGCCAGATCATACTTACCGCGCCGGTCCACTGTCCGCGCATTGCGCACCACCTGGCCGAAAATTACGATTTCAGTGCCGGTGAAATTGGATTCGATCGAGACGATGTCCGAGGAGATCGACGTCACGAGCCCCTGTGCCCCTGTCCTTTCGGGCAGGAGCAGGAAAATGCCGAAAACCATGGTCAAAACGAAAGGCCAGCGGATCATGCGCCTGCCCCCCGGGTGATGACAATCGAATAGAGTTCCGCCGGCCGCAGCAGCAATTCATAGGCAAACCGCGCTCCGACGCTCAGAACCAGCAGTGCCAGCAGGAACCGCAATTGTTCGCCGCGCATATTCTGGCCCATGCGGGCGCCGAACTGGGCGCCGATCACGCCGCCGATCATCAGGGTCAATGCCAGAAAGATATCGACGGTCTTGGTTCCGATTGCATGAAAGACCGTGGCCGCTGCCATGGTGAACAGGATCTGAAAAAGCGAGGTCCCGATCACGATGCTTGTGGGCACGCGCAGCAGATAGATCAGCGCCGGTACCATCATGAAACCGCCGCCAATGCCCAGCACGGAGCCTAGAAATCCGATAATCGCGCCGAGCGCCAGGATCGGAATCACGCTGACATAGAGCTTGGACCGCCGGAACCGCATCTTAAACGGCAAACCATGGATCCAGTTGTGCTGGCCCGGCCGGCGTTTGCGCGGGGCCGCCCCCTTCCTGCGCCGCCGGATCGCCTGAACCGACTCGACAAACATCAATCCGCCGATCAGGCCAAGAAACGTGACGTAGGAAACCGAAATAACAACGTCCAGCTGACCGATCTTCTGGAGCAAATCAAACAGGACGACGCCCAGCAGGGACCCGATCACACCTCCAACGAGCAGCATGCTCGCCAGTTTAAGATCGATCGCATTCCTGCGCCAATAGCTGACCACGGCTGACGACGACGAGGCGACCACCTGTGTGGTCACCGTTGCGACCGAGACCGCGGGCGGGATGCCTGAAAAAATCAGAAGGGGTGTCAGCAGAAAGCCGCCGCCGATACCGAACAGTCCGGAGAGGAAACCGACAGCTCCCCCCATGCCGAAAATGACAAAGATGTTGACCGGGATTTCGGCAATGGGCAGGTAGAGTTGCACAGCTAACGTCCGGATATTCTCGACGCACACGTTTATGCGCCACAACCACACTAACCGGTTAAGCGGCATAGGCGAAGCACTGTCAACCTAACTGGTACAAACCGCACAAAAACCCGGTTCAAATTGTCTACTGCCGGCCGGTTCGCGCCTCACTTTCCAGGCGCAAAGGGGTCATGCCATTCCGGTCCATTCCGGTTTGACAGGCACCGTGTTTGCGTCGGGGTTGGGTGTCAACGGCTGAAACCGGTCCGCCATGTTCCCGGCCTCGATCACTTGCCCGGGTGTCATTTTTGCCGCAACCTCGTCACGCTTTGCCGCCGCATCACTGTCTCCCCGACGGGCGGCGATGGCAAACCACTTGTAGCTTTGCACGAGATCCTTCTCGACCCCGAGCCCGCGGGCATAGAGGATCCCGAGATTGAACAGGCTGTCGTTGACGCCGTGAAGTGCCGCCTTTTCAAACCATTGGGCTGCCAGCCGGAAATCCGGCCTGCGCGCAACGCCGTCCGCGTGCAAAACGGCCAGGTTGTGCATGGCCTTGGCATTGCCCGCCAGAGCGGCCCGCTCGTAGAGACCCCGTGCAGTGTCCAGATCACGTTCCACACCGCGCCCCTTTTCATAGAGACTTCCAAGACGATACTGGGCAGGGGCAAGCCCCTGATTGGCCGCAATCCGATACCATCTGGCGGCTTCCGCCGGATCCTCATGCGCCACGCCGCCATTCGTGTAGGCGGCACCAACATGAAAGGCTGCCGCCGGATGTCCGGCAGCTGCCGCCTTGCGCAGCGCCATTGATCCGACGGTGTCTGGCGGCAGGTTGGTGCCCTGAAGAGTGGCCGGTGTTATTCCGCTCCCGCTTGGCAAAAACCGCGCGGGATGCGCCACTCCCATTGGGCTCGGCCCGATCGCAAAGGTATCAACGAGACCTGCCAGCGGCGCAAAGGCCAGTTCGGCGGCGGCGGCCGTTGCGCCTGCTGCAGCGCCACCGGCGGCCGGCAGTTCGACACTGCCCAAGCGCCCGAGGGAAAGCCAGGCCGGTTCCGAAGTGGCAGCCGGATCAGCGGAACTTGCCGCCGAAACCGCCTTGTAGATTTGCAGCGTTCCGATCGCCAGGATGATGGCCGCCGCCGCGAACAGGAGAGCCCGGCGGCGGCCTGTTCCCGAATTGCCTTCCGCGTTGCTGTCCGTGCCGTGAAATGTCCCGCCCGTTGTATCCTGCGACGAAGGTGCGAATGCAGAAAAATACGCCTCGTCGGACTTGTTGTGCTTCAACAGGAACCCGAACAATCCACCCCGCGCTCCCTCTCCCGCATCCGTTTGGACATCGTTAACATCCGGCTGGCTGTTGCCGGAGTGGGCCGAAACCTGTGCTACCTCATCAGTTGCGGCCTGTGCCGCCCGCCGGGCAGCCGCGATGAAGTCCGCCTTGCGGTCTCGCTGAGCATCGGAATACCGGGCGCTGAACTCACCCGGTGATTTGGACTCTGGCCGCTCACGGAAGGCATTTTCTGACGCCAGAGGTTGAAGGAAGCCATTTTGTGCCCCGGTCAATCGGTCAGATGGCCGCCCCTGCGCATCCGCACGCTCCAGGACATCCAGCCGTTTGCCCAGGGTCCCCAACACCGATTGGACCCCGTCGAACGTCGTGCGCGTGCGTTCTTCATTGCCCTGCGTGGCCTCCAGCAGGCGCTTGAGGTCCTTTTGCAGACTGCCAATGGCCGCGTCATACTGGTCCGGCTGCGGGCGGGTTTGTTCGGAAACAGCTTGAAGCGCTGCCTCGCGCGCGATGCCTGCCACGTCTCTTCGCGTTTCCGAAAGGCCCCGCTCGATCCGCTCAAGCGCCGTGGTCACCTTGAGAAGGTCGTTTGAGGGGCGCGATACCTCTTCAACCTGCGCGGCAAGGGCAGAGACCCGGTTGCCGAGCTGCTCGATCCGGGCCAGCGCCGGGCCGTCTTCGCGCTGTGCCACCGTCTGAGCGAGATCATTGATCCGCCCTTCGGGTGTTTCGGCCGGTGTCGGGGCAGCAGCCATGGAGGCCCGCATGGCCTCTATGTCCGCCCGAAGCACCGCCAGATCGGCATCGTCTGGCCGGACGCCATCGGTCTCAAGACCGTCCGTCAACCGGGCGATCCGGTCCTGCAAGTCGTTCAGCCGGTTCGGGCGCGCCACCTTCACCGATGACGTTTGCTTCAAATGCTGCCGGTTTCCGGTTTCTGCAGGCGCAGTGTGCGCCGTATTCGTCTCGATTCGGTCAATCTTGCCGGTGATCGCGGTCAGGCGCTGTTCCAGCGCGTGAAAGGCCGAAGGTTCGGGAGCGGCCCCGGCACATTCAATCCGCTCCAGACAGGCGGAGATGTCGGCAAGATGCGCGTTGAGGCCGGTCGAAACCCGAGACGCTTTTTCCGGCGGACGGCGGTCCTCCGCCATCATGCCCAGAATGTCTTCCAGGCGCCCTTCAAGGCGCGAAATTGCGTCGGCTTCCGGCAACCGGTCTTCCATGGCGGATAACCGGAGGTCGAGACCGTCTTGATCTCGCAACAGATGCTCAAGATCATCAAGGCGACTCGAAACACCCCGCATCCCGGCATCGATGCGCTGGACCAGACCGGACGTGTCGATGTCCTCGACAAACCGCCGGACGGCCCGCAATTCGGCCCGCAAGGGTTCCACATCCTGACGCCGATCAAGATGCAGGAGATCTTCAACCCTGCCGGCAAGGACCCCGACGCGCTCTTCGAGGGTCAGCATGTGTTCGGAGCGCGGCAACCGGGAAAAGGCATCCTCGATGTCGTCCAGCCGTTCCACGAACCCGGCCGGTATATTCGGTTGTGCAGATGCCCGCGAAAGCTCGTCCAGACGCTGAAGGATATGGGAATAGCCGTGCTCAAGTGTTTCCAGCGCGCCTTCCACATTGGTGCGCTCGACCATCGCCTTCAGGTCGGAAACCTCTTGCCGGATCCCGGCTTCGAATGCGCCGCTCCGGCGCTCTGCCCGCAACCGCTCGACCATGCCGCCCAGCCGTCGCAATTCTGCATCCTGCTGGTCGGACCTTTTGCCGGTGCCGTGCGACAGATCGGCAACCGCGTCACGCAGGGCCCCAAGTTCGCCGCGCATTTTTGCCATGGCCTGTTCCTGAGGCTTGCGCATGGCGTCAATCCGCAGGCCGAGCTCGTGATAGGCCTCCATCGTTGCCGCATCCCATTTGCCGGCCCCTCGGGCAGGCACGGGTTGCGCGGCAGGTTCCCGTTTTACGGCCTGATCAGTCCGTTGTCCGGTGCGGCTCGTTTCCGATCCGCCAAAAGCCCGTCTGGAAGCGGTTCCGGTTTGAACCGGACCGGGAGGAACCGACAAGCGGGTGACCAGTTCCTCGTAAATCAGATCCAGTTCCTCGCGCCCCCGGTTCCGGCCGGATACCGGCTTTGCGGCCCGGCTGTTTTCCCGATCTGCCATGCGCGAAACCGCGACCGGTCGGGAGGAAGACGCGGACATTCCCGGCGATGAAACCTGTCCGGCATCGCCACTTTCCCGCGCCAATGTGTCGACCTGCTGGTCCAGCCGATCAAGCGTGTCCAGCACGGTCTCGGGCACGGCCTCGGACACAGTTACAGTCTGCCGACGCGATTCGCTCCCCGATTGTCCTTCATCCTGTTCCCGCACCTGTTCGCAAACGGCGGGCTTTTCCCCAGCCCCCCCATTCTCCCGGGGCCGCCAGCTCACACCACGCTCGCTGAGAAGCCGGTCCAGTTCTGCTGCGACAGCGTCAAGTTCGAATTTGCCGGATGCCGGCTGGGTCGGGGAATCGCTCCGGGAGGGTCCGGAGGCCGCTGGAACTGATGTCCGTTCCTGACGGGCTGCTGCTTTTTCGTGTTTAATGGTATGCGGCGCCGGGGACGGAGCCTTCTGGCCACCCGCATCCGCAAGCCCCTCTCCTTCAGAAAGGCCGCGGCTGCATTCTCCTGTATTCCGGTTTTTCCAAGCCGACATTTCTTAATCCTAGACTGGCGGCATGGCGGCCGCATCAGAGGATCGGGCTGTTGGGTACCGGATACAGGAAACAAGAGGCACAACAGCGCTTGTTAAATATTTGGCGGCTCACAGTTAACAGCCCGTTAACCGTTTTGCCGATTGCAAGTTTCCGGCCTACAAATTGCCGGAATCCCTGCGTCAACTGTCGCCTGCACGCCTTGAATCAAATGGCAATCAAACCGATTTACATAGGCGACTAGACGTTTACGCTCACGTAAGCTAAACAGATATGATCATAACCGCGAAAAAGGCTTTCCGGAAAGGCAGCTGAGGGGCTGCTGGTGATTAGCGCATTCCTCCCACGTTAATCGCACTGGACAGCAAAGAAGAGCCGGACGAAGAACCGGACTGTGATGTAAGGTAATACGCCATGAGCGAAGCACTTTCCATGATTGGTGACAACGAGCTTGTTGATGTTGTCGCTGCCCGTGACGACAGCACCAAGAAGACCCAGTTCACGATCGGGGATCTTGCGAAGGAATTCAAATGCACCCTTCGCACCCTGCGCTTTTACGAAGACAAGGGGCTCCTGAACCCGAAACGCGACGGCATGAACCGGGTCTATACCCGCCGGGACCGGGCGCGCCTGAAACTTGTTCTCATGGGCAAGAGCGTCGGCTTCTCCCTGTCGGAAATCCGCGACATGCTCGATCTTTATGACTTGCGCGACGGTCAGGTAACCCAGCTCCGGGTTGCCTTGTCCAGATTTCAGGAACAGATCCATGTTCTGGAAAACCAGCGCAAGGACATCGAACAGGCGATCGAGGAATTGTCCCGGACGGTCGAAATCGTCGGCGGCATGCTGAAACACAAGGAAGCCGAAGAGGAAAGCGGGGCCTGAGGCCAGCTTCCGGTCCTTAATCTTTTGAAAACCCGGCTGACCTCGGCCGGGTTTTTTTTCGAACCAGTTTCAAAGGCGTCGGCCGACCGTGCCCAATCGACATGGCCTGAACGGGTTTTCAGGTTGCCAAGAGGACGGGGCGCCTGGCGTGTCCGGGTTGGTCCCGGCCCCGAAAGGCGGTGCGGAAGGATATGCTCACGGAACGGGCGCACTCTCAACCAAAGTGGCGTCAACAATGGCGGCTTCTGCGTGACGGAGCCGCAAGCCGTGAATGTCCAGTTGCCGGCAAACCTCGTCCAGAAGCGTTTCGTAGATCCCGCCTGAGACCAATAACCGGCGAAACCGGAAATGTATGTGTTCGCCGGGCACTTCTTCATGGAAGTCGAGCCCGCAAAACAGCATGAAATCCAGCCGGACTTTCAGGGCGCGCTCCAGTTCCTGATCGGTAAGCCCATGCCAATGCGCCAACAGCAGGCATTTGAGCAATACCAACGGTTCATAGACCTGAAGGTCCTTGTGAATGCCGCTTGAGTGTTTCGTGCCAGTCCTCAGGATCGCCAAAACGGCATCCCAATTCACCAATCGATCGACCTTGGCCAAGACATTCTCCGGTTCAACCCGGCGATGCGCTTGATGCAGAAAGCCATCAATATAATCCCGCTGATGACGGGACGGGTGAAACCGGTTTCGAACCCGGATCGAATGCCAAACAGTCGCCAAACGCGTTTCCGTGGCATGATTGCCTTCGCGGTCCAGCCTTGCAATTGCCTCTGACAAGCGCTTTTGCAAGGAACCAACCACCATACCCAAAAGAAGTATCACGAACCCGAGCATCGCATGTAACTCTGGCTTCTCCTTGTAAGCAATCCATCCAAGCAAACCCGAAAACGCGATGTAGGAATAGTAAAAAGGGGTCAAGAAAGCCGGAGAATGAACATGCTTGTAGGCCAGGGATCGAAAAATCTGATTCCCTACAGTGCCGATACCAAGAACCATGAAAATCTCGATGATCTCGAAGTCACCGGCCGCCCCGGCCGGGCCGCTGACTGGAGCGGCAGAAGTAAACCCGGGCATGTTCTGGCCAGCCACAAGAAACAGGTTTGCCAAGGCCAACAGGCTGCAGATTGCATATGTAACGAAGCCGATCGCTAGCGCGTCCGCCTGCCGGGTTTGCTTGTGCTGGACAGTTTGCGAACATCCATTCAGCAACCCTGCCAAAAAGCCAAAAACAACATAGCCCTTTAGTCCGGCCGCCGGATCAAGCATCACAAGCACACCCGTGAAACTGATCGCAATCGCCAGCAGGGTCATGGCGGAGAGGCTGATTCCAAAAAAAAGACGCGACAGGAAAGGCACGAAAAGGCCCGATGTTGCGTAGAGCGTTGTCGCAATCAATAAAGAACCATGCTGGAGCGCCAGAAAATAGAATATCTGCCCGAGAAAAACAAAAAGCGCCCGGATGGCGTGATAGTTCCAGCGGCCCCATAGGATGGCCTCCCGCCGGACGGCCAGAATTGCGATTGAAAACAGGGCAAAGGGAGCAAGGAAGCGCAGGAACATCGCTTCCGGCACTGCCATATAGCGCAAGATCAGCTGGATGGAGAAAGCCACGCCGACCACACAGACTGCGGCTAACAGAATGAACCCAATACTGATTATGGCCTGGCGCACACTATGTATCGCGCTTTCCGTCATAACGGTCTGCCAGCGGTTCGGGCCGGTCTACAGATTGCCGCCCGCCATCGGGAGCGCTTCGACCGACCACCGCGAAATGGTATGCAGCAGTATGCAATTCAATTGGCGTATTTTTAATTTCAGGCAATTTTGCCCAAATCCGACCGCGACATTGCGAAGTCGTTACTCCAAATCGCCCCAAAACGGGTATATTATACGAAAATATCGGCCCCATTCCGTTGGGAC
Source organism: Roseibium sp. RKSG952 (assembly GCF_009711355.1). Lineage (NCBI taxonomy): Bacteria > Pseudomonadati > Pseudomonadota > Alphaproteobacteria > Hyphomicrobiales > Stappiaceae > Roseibium > Roseibium sp. RKSG952. The sequence continues at coordinate 86,181 of NZ_SMMF01000944.1, forward strand.
ACCCCTTGTCCGAATTTCAGAACGCCCGTATATATTGCTGCAAGGTGACGTTTACGGAAACGTCATGCGATATAACTGAGCGGCTTATCTGGGAGGATTTCCATGCCGAGCTACAGCGCACCTGTTGATGATACCCTCTTTCTTTTGAATGACGTGATGGGCTACGAGCGCCTGTCGAACCTGCGCGGGTTCGGCGATGCCACGCCGGATGTTGTCGAAGCGATCCTGCGCGAAGGCGCAAAGCTCGCAGAAGAAGTCATGTTCCCTGTGAACCAGTCCGGTGACCAGGAAGGCTGCGTGCGCAACGACGACGGCACGGTCACCGTTCCCAAAGGCTTCAAGGAAGCTTACGACACATTCTGCGAAGGCGGCTGGGGCACGCTTTCCGCTGATCCGGAATATGGCGGACAGGGTCTGCCGCACGCGCTTACCGCGATGTTCAACGAGTACGCGTCTTCCGCAAACATGGCGCTGGCCATGTATCCGGGCCTGACCGCCGGCGCGGTGGCAGCGCTTCAGGTGCACGCGACCGACGAGATCAAGCAGAAGTACCTGCCGAACATGATTTCCGGCAAGTGGACCGGCACCATGAACCTGACCGAGCCGCATTGCGGTACGGATCTGGGCATGATCCGCACCAAGGCGGTTCCGCAGGCCGACGGCTCCTACAAGATTTCCGGCACCAAGATCTTCATCTCCGCCGGTGAGCACGGGATGGCCGAAAACATCGTCCATCTGGTTCTGGCGCGCATCGAAGGCGCTCCGGAAGGCGTCAAGGGCATTTCCCTGTTCGTCGTTCCGCGCAACGAGATCCATGAAGACGGCTCCGTTGGCGAGCGCAACGGCGTGTCCTGCGGCTCGATCGAGCACAAGATGGGCATCAACGGCAACGCGACCTGCGTCATGAACTATGACGATGCGACCGGCTGGCTCGTCGGCACCGAGAACAAGGGCCTGCGCGCCATGTTCGTGATGATGAACGAAGCCCGCCTCGGCGTGGCCGTTCAGGGTCTGGCCCAGTCCGAGATCGCTTATCAGAACGCGGTCGAATACGCCAAGGACCGCATTCAGGGCCGCGCATTGACCGGTCCGAAGTCGCCGGACAAGGCCGCCGACCCGATCATCGTGCACCCGGATGTCCGCCGCACGCTGATGCAGATCCGCTCCTTCAACGAGGCAGCCCGCGCCCTGATCATCTGGACCGCGCTGCATGGTGACATTTCCCACCGCTCCGAAGACGAAGGCGAGCGCCAGTTCTCCGACGACATGATGGGCCTGATGACCCCGGTCCTGAAGGGTGTCCTGACCGACATCGGCTTTGCCAATGCCGTCAACGCTCAGCAGATGTATGGCGGTCACGGCTACATCAAGGAATGGGGTATGGACCAGTACGTCCGCGACGCCCGTATTGCCATGATCTATGAAGGCGCCAACGGCGTTCAGGCGCTTGACCTGGTCGGCCGCAAGCTGCCGGCCAATGGCGGCCGCGCCGTCATGGCCTTCTTCAAGGAAGTCGGCGACTTCCTGAAGGACAACAAGGAAAACGAAGGTCTGGCACCGTTCACCGGTCCGCTCAAGAAGGGCCTCGATGACCTGCAGCAGGCCACCATGTGGTTCATGCAGAATGCCATGGCAAAGCCGGACAATGCCGGTGCGGGCTCCAACGAGTACATGCACCTGTTCGGTCTGGTGGCTCTCGGCTACATGTGGGCCAAGATCGCCAAGGTCGCCCAGGAGCAGGTCTCTGCGGGCGCCAACGGCAAGGAAGACTGGCTGCAGAACAAGCTGACCTTCGGCCGCTACTACATGGAACGCACCATGCCGGAAACTTCGGCCCATCTGGCCCGGATCCAGACCGGTGCAGACACCATGATGGCAGTCAACGCCGAGGCGTTTTAAGCCACACCCGGCCCGGGCAACCGGGCCGGCCGCTTGACCCGCGCAAGTCCGCACCGGTCTCCCGAACAGACACCGGCGCGCTTGTCAGGGAGATCTTAAAAAATGGCCGAGTACACACTGCACTGCTTTGCGCAGTCTGGTTATTCTTACAAGGTTGCACTCATGCTGGAGCTGTCCGGCGCGAGCTGGGAACCGGTTTATACAGATTACTTTAAAGGCCAGACACGTACGGTTGATTTTCGGGAGACCATGAACGAGATGGGAGAAGTTCCCGTTCTCAAGCATGGGCCAACCCGCCTGACGCAATCGGGTGTGATCCTCGACTATCTTACCGAAACCCTTGGAACATTCGGCTGGAACGACAATACCGAGCGCCGGGAAATCCTGCGCTGGATACTGTTCGATAACCACAAATTGTCGGGGTATCTGGGCCCGCTGCGCTTTCTCCGCTGCTTTACCGGCAACGGGGAGACGGACGTGACCAAATGGCTGGAAGGCCGCGCGGTCAATGCCCATGAGGTGCTGGACAAGCACCTTCAGGGAAAACCGTTCGTTGTTGGAAACCGTCCGACAATCGCCGATCTGTCGCTGTGCGGATACCTGTTCTGGCCGGACGAAATCGGGATCGATTTTACACCGTATCCCAACATCAACCGCTGGCTCTCCGGGCTTCAAGACTTGCCCGGCTGGAAAGCGCCTTATGACCTCATGCCCGGACATCCCCTGCCCGTATCTGCATGAAATCATAAAATAACCTGGAGGATGGAATGCCTGAAGCTTACATTTATGACCACGTGCGCACGCCGCGCGGTCGCGGCAAAAAAGACGGCTCCTTGCACGAAGTGCCGGCCGTTCGTCTGGCCGCAACCGCTCTGGAAGCCCTGCGTGACCGCAACAGCCTCGACACCAAGAAGGTGGACGACGTCGTTCTCGGCTGTGTCGACCCGGTCGGCGAAGCTGGTGGCGACATTGCCCGCGCAGCCGTGTTTGCAGCCGGTTACGACCGCGCCGTTCCGGGCATGCAGATCAACCGCTTCTGCGCTTCCGGCCTCGATGCGGTCAACATGGCCTCTGCTCAGGTGATGTCCGGCCAGCACAAGCTGGTGATTGCAGGTGGCGTGGAAAGCATGAGCCGCGTTGGTCTCGGTGCTTCCGGTGGCGCATGGCCGATCGAGCCGCAGGTTGCCATCCCGTCCTACTTCATGCCGCAGGGCGTCTCCGCCGACCTGATTGCAACCAAATACGGCTTCACCCGCGACGAAGCCGATGCCTATGCGATCCAGAGCCAGCAGCGCGCTGCCAAGTCCTGGGAAGAAGGGCGCTTCGAGAAGTCCATCGTTCCGGTCAAGGACGTCAACGGCATCACCATCCTCGACAAGGATGAGCACATGCGGCCCGAGACCGACATGCAGTCGCTCGGCAGCCTGAACCCGTCCTTCGAGATCATGGGCTCCATGGGCGGCTTCGACGCTGTCGGCATCCAGGCTCATCCGGAACTGGAAAAGGTCAACCACATCCACCACGCCGGTAACTCCTCCGGTATCGTGGACGGTGCTGCCGCGATCCTGATCGGTTCGCGCACCGCAGGCAAGTCCGCCGGCCTGAAGCCGCGTGCCCGCATCAAGGCTTTCGCCAATATCGGTTCCGAACCGGCCCTGATGCTGACCGGCCCGGTCGACGTGACCGAAAAGCTCCTGAAGAACGCCAGGATGGAGCTCAAGGACATCGACCTGATCGAAATCAACGAAGCGTTCGCTTCCGTTGTTCTGCGCTACCAGCAGGCGTTCGACCTCGATCCGGAAACTGTCAACGTCAATGGCGGCGCGATCGCCATGGGTCACCCGCTTGGTGCCACCGGCGCCATGATTCTCGGAACCGTTCTGGACGAACTGGAGCGCCGCGATCTCAACACTGCTCTCGTAACCCTTTGCATCGGTGCCGGCATGGGCACTGCAACGATCATCGAGCGCGTCTGAGACCTTTGCGGAGGAGATAAAAACAATGGCTTACAAGAATTTCACCATCGAAACCGATTCTGACGGGTTCGCGGTCGTTACCTGGGACATGCCGGGCAAGTCCATGAACGTGATCGATCTGTCGGTCATGGAAGACCTCGACGTTCTCGTCGACGACATCGTCAAGGACGACGCCATCAAGGGCGTGGTGATCACCTCGGGCAAGGACGCCTTTTCCGGCGGTGCCGACCTCACCATGCTGGAAGGCCTGCTGAAGCAGTATCAGGCAGAAAAGGCCGAGAACGAGGAAGCAGCTGCCGAGAAACTGTTTGAAGGCGCGCGCAAGCTGAACCTGATCTACCGGAAGCTGGAAACCTGCGGCAAGCCGTTTGTGGCCACCGTCACCGGCAACTGCATGGGTGGCGGCACCGAGCTGGCCCTTGCCTGTCATGCCCGGATCGCAGCCGACGACGACAGCTTCAAGATCGGCCTGCCGGAAGTGAAGGTCGGCCTGTTCCCGGGTGCCGGCGGCACCCAGCGTGTCATGCGCATGGTCGACGGCCAGCAGGGCATGCAGTTCCTGATGCAGGGCAAGACCTTGCGGGCAAAGCAGGCAAAGTCGCTCGGCCTCGTCGACGACGTTGCAGCTCCGAAGAAGCTTGTCGAAGCTGCCAAGAAGATGCTTGCTGCCGGTGTTGACCCGGTCAAGCCGTGGGACAAGAAGGGCTTCAAGCTGCCGAACGGCAATGTCTATTCACCGAAGGGCTTCCAGTTCTGGCCGGCTGCAAACGCCATCTACCGGAAGGAAACTTTCGACAACTACCCGGGCATCCGTTACATGCTGCACGCGGTTGTCGAAGGTCTGCAGGTGCCGATGGACCTGGCGCTTCAGATCGAAAGCCGCTACTTCACCAAGGTGCTTCAGTCGCCGGAAGCCGGCAACATGATCCGGTCCCTGTTCGTCTCCATGCAGGAGCTGAACAAGCTGGCCCGCCGCCCTGTCGACCAGCGTCCGAACAAGATCAAGAAGCTCGGCGTTCTGGGTGCAGGCTTCATGGGTGCAGGCATTGCCTATGTCACAGCGAAGGCCGGAATCGACGTGGTTCTCATCGACCGCGATCAGGAAGCTGCCGACAAGGGCAAGGCCCATTCCGACGGCATCCTGACCAAGGCTGTCCAGCGCGGCCGGTCCACGGAAGACGAGAAGCAGAAGGTTCTCGACCGCATCACCGCGACCACCGATTACGACCAGCTTGCAGATTGTGATCTGGTGATCGAGGCCGTGTTCGAGGATCGCGACATCAAGAAGGTCGTGACCGAGAAGGCGGAAGCGGTCATGAAGTCGCGGGCGATCTACGCGTCCAACACCTCGACCCTGCCGATCTCCTCGCTTGCCGAGGCATCCCAGCGTCCGAAGAACTTCATCGGCATTCACTTCTTCTCGCCGGTCGACAAGATGATGCTGGTCGAAGTGATCATGGGCAAGAAGACCTCTGACCGCGCGCTTGCCATGGCCCTTGACTACATCAAGGCCATCAAGAAGACCCCGATCGTCGTCAACGACAGCCGTGGCTTCTACACCTCCCGCGTGGTGATGACCTATGTCCGCGAAGGCCTGATGATGCTGGCCGACGGCGTACCGGCTGCGATGATCGAAAATGCAGGCCGCATGGCCGGCATGCCGGTCGGACCGCTGTCGCTCGGCGACGAAGTGGCCCTCGACCTTGCATGGAAGATCGTGTCCGCAACCAAGAAGGACCTTGGCGTCAAGTATGTTGAAGGCCCGCTCGACAACATTCTCGAAGAGATGGTGATCAAGCAGGAGCGCTTCGGCCGCAAGAACAGCAAGGGCTTCTACGACTACAAGGGCAAGGAAAAGAGCCTGTGGCCGGGGATCCCGGACGTTGTCGGCCAGCCGAAGTCCGCAGACACTTTCGACGTTGAGGAGCTCAAGCAGCGTCTTCTGGTCATGCAGGCCCTTGAAACGGCCCGCATCTTTGAAGAAAACTGCCTGACCGACGTGCGTGAAGCTGATGTCGGCTCGATCCTCGGCTTCGGCTTTGCTCCTTACACCGGCGGCACGCTGAGCTACATCGACATGATGGGCACGGCCGAGTTCGTGGAGCTCTGCAAGAAGTTCACCCGCAAGTGGGGTCCGCGCTTCAAGCCGAACAAGCAGCTGCGCGAAATGGCCAAGACCGGCGAAACCTACTACGGCAAGTTCCCGCCGAAGGCACAGGTTGCAGCCGAGACCGCCGAAGACAGCGAAGCTGCAGAAGCGGCATAAGCCCCGTCTTCAAGCTTCTTGAAACCCAAGATCCGCCGCGCCTCCCGCGCGGCGGATTTTTTTTGAGTCCAAGGGACCAGCCCGGGCAATGATGATTCCAGAGATCTCTGCAGATTGTTCAGCTTGAACGGCGTTGCACTTCGCGCCTAAATTCACCTGTCCCTCACGAAGGGAATGACAATGGGCCGAATTGCCGTGTTTAAACTCAGTCTTCAGAGGTTTCGGCGTTAAACCGCAAGACCTGCGCGGAGATCAACACCCGGGCACCAGCAGACACAAAACACACGGCGGCGAAGATCCAGGCGATCACTGCAAAGGCGGAGGGCCAGAGGCACATCAGCACGAAGACGGCAATCGTCTCGGTGCCCTCGGCCAGCCCGCCCAGATAGTAGAGCGACTTGCTGCCCTGCCGCGCGGTGCTCAGGCCGCGTTTTTCCGCCATGATCGCGAAGCTCAGGAAGGCCGAGCCGTTGGCGTAGAAACTGAGCAGCAGGGCTGAAGCTGCCAGCGCATTGGCCTCCGGGTTGTGCAAGGCGAAGGCGAATGGGATCGAGCCGTAAAAGAAGAAATCGAGCACGATGTCGAGATAGCCGCCCAGATCGCTTTTGCCGGATGCCCGGGCAACGGCACCGTCGAGCCCGTCCGCGATCCGATTGAGGCCGATCAGGATCAGCGACACGATTGTGGCTTCGAACGCGACCGCAACTGCGGCTGCAAGGCCGATCACAAAACCTGCGATGGTGACCGCGTTTGCCGAAATGCCCCGGGAGGCGAGAAGGCGCCCGAGGGCGTTGAGGGGCGGATCGATGAGGGGCCGGACCTTGGCGTCGAACATGAAGGGGCTGTGTTTCTCTGGTTCAAGCGAAATGTGAAGGCAGATATGCGAAAATCGGATGCAATCAGCAAGACAGCCCCTTTCACGGATGCGTCATCGGTCCTATAAGCGGCGCGGAATTTGGGAATGTGTGGGTAAACGAGAAACCGCACGGGAGCGGAGCGTCTGGCAATCATGTATCGAGCCGTGACAAACGGAATTGAGGTCTCTGTCGAGCCATATTATCTGGACGACGAGTCCGCACCGGAAAAGAGCGAATACATCTGGGCCTATATGGTCGAGATCAAGAATATCAGCGACCAGACGGTGCAGTTGAAAAACCGGTACTGGCGGATCATGGACGGGCTGGGCCGGGTCGAGGAAGTCCGTGGGCCGGGGGTGGTTGGCGAGCAACCTGTTCTGGCACCGGGTGACACGTACGAGTATTCTTCCGGCTGCCCGCTTTCGACCGATTCGGGTTTCATGGAAGGCAGCTACGAAATGGAACGCGACGACGGCACCCGCTTCGACGTTGCCATTCCCGCCTTCTCGCTCGATCTGCCGGATGCGGTGCGCAGCATGAACTGACACGGTCTGCCAAGCCCAAAGAGGCTGGTTTCGCCCCCCTTTTCGTCATCCCGGCCAAGAAAAGCGCAGAGCCGGGATCGGAGATCCACGGAACCCGCTGGCGCACCGGCCCTCAGATCCCGCATGAAGCCGCTGGCTTTTGCGGGATGACCGGGGAGATGCAAGGCACATTCGAAGGTTATGGCGAGGATGCCATTCAAGGCTCCGCCGACGCCCAGGCTTCAAGGTTCGCATCGCGCACCTGACGCAGATCGGTGACACCTTCCCGGTCGAGCCTTGCCGACAGGCCTTCGAGAATGTCGCGCGCCAGCTTGGGCCCCTGATAGACAAGTGCCGAATAGACCTGCAACAGGTCGGCACCGGCCGTGATCTTGGTCCAGGCCGTGTCCGCACTGTCGATCCCGCCAACCCCGACGATCGGCAGATCGGGTCCTGCCATCTTGCGCGCCCTCGCGGTGACAATGGTCGCCCGCCGGAACAGCGGCGTACCAGACAAGCCGCCGGCTTCCTTTGCGGTTGTTGTGTCGGCAAGGCCATCGCGCGAAAGCGTGGTGTTGGAGACGATCAGGCCATCGACAGCCTTGTCGAGCACCTCCTCGACCACATCGCGCAGGTCCTCATCAACGATATCGGGGGCGATCTTGAGCAGGACCGGAACCTTGCGCCCAATTTTCAGGGTTTCCGTATCCCGGGCCTGCATGACGCCCTGAAGCAATTCGGCAAGAGCACCGCGCGCCTGAAGATTGCGCAAGCCCGGTGTGTTTGGGGATGACACATTGACCGTGAAATAGGACGCAAGACCGGCAAAGGCATGGATGCCCGTCACATAGTCGGCGACCCGGTCGCTCGCGTCCTTGTTGGCACCGACATTGACCCCGACAATGCCGCCCTTGGCCTTGCGGGCCTCCAGCTTCGCCCGCAAGGCCTCATGGCCGTCGTTGTTGAAACCATACCGGTTGATCACGCCCTTGTCGGCGGGCAAGCGGAACACCCGGGGCTTCGGATTGCCCGGTTGCGGTTTCGGCGTGACCGATCCGACTTCGGTGAAGCCGAACCCCAGACGCAGGACCGCATCGGGCACATCGCCGTTCTTGTCAAAGCCGGCTGCCATGCCAAGCGGGTTCGGGAAGGTAAGGTCCCAGAGCTGACGTTTCAGGCGCGGATCCCGGTCGCCTGCAAAACAGCCGCCAAACCCCGCCTTCAGGGTCTTGAGTGTCACGTTGTGGGCTGTTTCCGCGTCCAGTTGATGCAGCCCCGCCAAAGCAAACCGTTCAAGAAGGGATCTGCTCATTGACCGAGCTCCGGAAAGCGATGGCTTCCATCCGCATCGAGCGGCAGGGCCCGGACCCACAAGGCCCGGTCCACCGGCACGCCGGCATAAAGATGCGGAAACAGCGCGCCACCGCGCGACGGCTCCCACTTGAGCGCTTCCCCGAAGACCTCCGCCTCAAAGGCGATCAGCAGGAGGTCGCTCTGCCCCTTGAAGTGCCTGGCGGCCGTTTCACGCACCTGGTCAGCGGTCGAGAAATGGATAAAGCCGTCGGCAACATCCACCGGCGCACCGTCAAACGTTCCGCCTGCTTCGGCATCCCGCCAGAGCGCTTCCGGCATGATCTTGTAAATGATGGTCATTCGGTTCCGCTGCCCCTGTCTGTGTTCCGAAGTCCACCTATCGGAAGGCGGTGCGCCTTTCAAGGCTTGATCCGGCATCGCTCACCGGCCTGCCGCAGCGCCCTCAAAAAGCCGGTTTCAGCGGGTCTTTCTCGGCCTTTGACAGGAATTCCTGCCTCGATAGAATGCGTCTCAGGCATTTATTCCTGCTCACTGCGAAGGGTTTTCCTGGAGACCGGTCATGCTATCCCATAAACAGGTCTGGGCAGCCATTGACGCGCTGGCCGTCAGGCATGGCTTTTCACCCTCCGGCCTTGCCCGCCGCGCAGGCCTTGACCCGACCACCTTCAACCCGTCGAAACGATTTGCCAGTGACGGCCGCCCGCGCTGGCCCTCGACAGAGTCGCTTGCCAAGGTGCTGGAAGCAACGGGAGAAACCCCGTTCCAGTTCATGAAGTTCCTGGACAGCACTCAACACCGCAGCCAGCCCCCTGATGAGCGCTCCCGCGGCAGCCGGCTTGTTCCGATTGCCGGTCTGGACAAGGCCGCCCTGCCGGAAGCCTTCGACCGGAGCGGGGTGCCGTCAGGGTCGGACTGGCAGAACATCGCCTTTCCGGATCCGGCCTGCAACGGCCTGTTCGCGCTTGAGGTCGCCGGAGACCGGTTTCTTCCCGTCTATCGCGACGGTGATGTTGTGGTTGCCCAGCCAGGCTCCGCGATCCGGCGCGGCGACCGGGTGATCGTCAAGACCGCTGATGGCACCTTGACGATTCTGATCCTCCATCGCCATACCGCCTCACGGACCGAGTTCAAGAGCCTGGCCGGTAACGGCACGCCCCCCTGCATTCAGCACTCGGATATCTTATGGATTGCGCGTATCATATGGGCCAGCCAATAGCCCGGAATGGATCATGGCAAGATTATCGTTACGCTCTCTGGCCGGTCCGGTCCTCGTTGTGCTGGCAAGCGCTGCTGCCGTTGGGTGGCTGGTCTTGAGCAAACCGGATGAAACCGCCGGCCGGCACGTTCGCTTGACCGACACTAGCAGCAAGGGAACGCCCGCACGCCAACCGGAAAACACGGTTTCCCCCACCGCAGGTGCCACCGCCGCAAGACAGGTACCCCTGCCGTCGCAGATCCGGAATGTCTCACCCGAGGGGGTCAGCACCCCCGCAGTGACGGGCAGCCTGAAGCGGGTCGCGCCCTCCGACACCTATCAGAACCTGCTCAATCCGCCCATCGAACCGGTTCCCGACGGCCCACTCGACATCCGGCGCCCGCAGGTGATCAATGCGGGGCTTTTGAAAACAGACGACCTGACCATCCGCCTCGCCGGGATCGAGCCGCTCGCCGCCGATGAGACCTGCCTCTCCCGTCTTGGCGGAACCTGGCCGTGCGGCGCCCGGGCGCGGACCTCCCTGCGCGGGCTGGTACGGATGTTTGCGATCACTTGCGAAAAGCAGGCGGAAACGGGTCCTCGCGAAATCACGGCGGTGTGTACCCGGCGCAGCATCAATTTGGGAGAATGGCTCGTCGAGCACGGCTGGGCGCGGGCATCCGGCACCGCACCGGCCCATTATCACGAACTGGAGGCGCAGGCGAAAGAACGCAAGATCGGCCAATGGCAGTCGGAGTGGATCGGCCTTCTCGACCAGCCCGTGGCCGGGACGACGGTTCCGCCGGGCGCTGACCTTCCCCCGGACATTGCCGAGTTTCTGGGAGAGACCGGCGAGAGCCTGCTCGACGGCTCGTTTTCAAGCCCGTTCGATCTTCCCGATCCCGCCGAAGACAACGCCGCGACCGGCAACGAGCCTGAAAACACGGCCCCCCTGAGCGGGGCTGGAACAGCCGCCGCCCAGAGGCCCGGTAACACCCTGCCCGAGACCGGAGGGTATCAGACCGGATCGCCGCTTTACTGAGTGTTCAGCTCACCGGCAAGCGCCTTGGCAATCAGCGCCCGGGTTTCGGTGATGCCGTAAAGCGCCACGAAGGACCCGAACCGCGGCCCGCGCTCCTGGCCAAGCAGCAGCTGGTAAAGCGCGGAGAACCAGGCAACCGAGACGCCCGGGCCGCCATCCGGGCCCTTCTTCTTCGGATCCTGATAGCGCTCGATCCCGCGGGCGACATCCAGAACCGCGTCCTGAATGACATTGCCGTCCGCATCCGCAGGCAGGGCCGCAAGCTTGGCATCCAGCTCCTCAAGAGCGGCCCGCTCGACCTCGTCCGGCGTCTTGAACGACTTGTTCGGCTTGACGAAATCGTCGAAGTAACGGATCGCGAAGCCGACCAGCTGATCCAGATGCGGATGCGTCCCGGCGGTCACCCCCGGCGCATAGCGGGAAATGAAGGCCCACAGCACGTCCTTGTTTTCCGCATTGGACGCCGACACCAGATTGAGCAGCATCGCAAAGGGCACCGGCATGTCGAGCTCCGGCACGCTACCGGAGTGAATGTGCCAGGACGGATTGCCGAGCTGCTGTTCGACGGGCATTGCCGGGAACTTGGTGGTGAAGGTGTAATACTCATCCACCGCCTTCGGGATCACGTCGAAATGCAGCTTCTTTGCCGTGCGCGGCTTCTGGAACATGTAGAGCGCCAGGCTTTCGGACGGTGCATAGGTCAGCCACTCGTCGATCGACAGGCCGTTGCCCTTGGACTTGGAGATCTTTTCGCCCTTGTCGTCCAGGAACAGCTCATAGACATAATGCTCCGGCGCAACCCCGCCCAGAACCTTGCAGATCTTGTCGTAGACGGCCATGTTCGGGCCGTGATCCTTGCCGAACATCTCGAAATCGACGCCAAGGGCGGCCCAGCGGGCACCGAAATCCGGCTTCCACTGCAGCTTCACGTTGCCGCCGGTCACAGACAGGGTGACATCCGTGCCGTCTTCGTCCTCGAAGGTGATCGTGCCGTCCTTGGCGTTCACATCCTTCATCGGCACGTAGAGCACCCGGCCCGAACTCGGCGAGATCGGCAGGAATGGCGAATAGGTCGCCTGACGCTCCTCGCCGAGGGTCGGCAGCATCACGTCCATGATCTTTTGGTAGCGCTCGACGGCACGCAGCAGCACCTCGTCGAACTGGCCGGACTTGTAGAAGTCCGTTGCCGAGATGAATTCGTATTCGAAGCCGAACGTGTCGAGGAAGCGGCACAGCATGGCGTTGTTGTGGCCGGCAAAGCTTTTCTCTTCACCGCCGAACGGGTTCGGAACAACGGTCAGCGGCATTTGCAGATAGGGTTCCAGCGCAGCCTTGTCCGGCACATTGTCCGGGATCTTGCGCATCCCGTCCATATCGTCGGAAAAGCAGATCAGCCGGGTCGGGATCTTGTCTTCGGTCAACAGCCGGAAGGCGGTGCGCACCATGGTGGTGCGGGCCACCTCGCCGAATGTGCCCAGATGCGGCAGGCCGGACGGGCCGTAGCCGGTCTCGAACAGAACCGGACGCGACGGATCCCGCTTCTCGATGCGTTTCACCAGTTTTCGCGCTTCCTCGAACGGCCAGGCTTTGGAGGTTTGGGCCGCCGCGACGCATTCAGGCGAAAGATCCAGTGTCGGCAGGGATTGATCGGTCATGATGGTGGTACAGTTCTGTTTTCGGGTAAAATTCAAGGGAATGCGTGCCGGACAGTTTTTCAAGGGTCCCCCGGCAGAGCGCGGCGACACTAGAAAAGTGCCGGCCCCGCGTCAATAAAATGTCGCCCTTGCCTGACTTGAAGCTTCCCCAAGGAGCGGCTATGCCTCAAGGAGAACACACGCGCAGCGCCGTTTAAAAGGCAGAAAGTCATTATGAAAGACGCATTAAGCATTCAGGAAGCACTGGTCTACGTCATGGTCATCATGTCGGCGGCCGACAACAAGATGACCGACGCCGAATTGTCGTCGATCGGCGAGATGGTCAAGACCCTGCCGGTTTTCACGGCCTATAACGACAATGACGTGCTTCCGGCCGCCCAGCGCTGCGGTGACATCCTGCAAGAATCCAATGGACTGGATTCGCTGCTGGAATTGATCGCGAACACGATCCCGAAGCGCCTTTACGACACGGCCTACGCCCTTGCCGTCGATGTGGCGGCTGCGGATCTGGACCTGCGCCAGGAAGAGCTGCGCCTTCTCCAGATGCTGCGCGACCGGTTTGACCTCGACAAGCTCACGGTTGCCGCCATCGAGCGTGCTGCCCAGGCCCGCCACCGCACGCTCTGACCAGCCATAGCCCGTTGCAGCCGCCCCGGAGACACAGCCTGTCTTGCCGGGGCGGGCATTGCGGGTTTCCTGACTATTTCCGATATTTTGAGCTTGGTGGATTCAGCCGCGAAGGGCCACAAGGCAACGGCCAGGTTCGGGTCGCCATAAGGGATTGAATGTCAAAATCGCTGCAGATTGAGCGACTTGCCGGTCGTGATTTTCACGCAGCGGTGCACATTGCACTCGTCGTTACCCAGCCCAAAACCCGCCGCGGGCGG
>NZ_SMMF01000733.1:0-6040 GCF_009711355.1 Roseibium sp. RKSG952
AGTCAGCGAAACAAGACGGCGACCAAAGAAAACCCTTTGCGTAATGGCACGTTGTCTTGGGTCTTGTTTCACGCCAGCGACGGCTTGACGATCGAGTCCAACCGCAACACGGCGATGCCTAATGACGAAAAAGCCGCCCGGACGAACCGGACGGCTTCGGCAACTTGAAACGACTGACGGTGAACGACCTCAAGCCGCCTGAGCCGCCTCCTGAAGCTTCTGCACCAGCTCGCCATTCATCTTCTTCATCTCCGCTTCTGCGTTTGCGCGAGCCTCGCGGCCCTTGTTCGCAATTTCGATGGAATCGGTGATGGTGCCAATCAGGCTCTCATGAGCCTTCTTCAAAGACTCGATGTCGATGATACCGCGCTCCAGTTCGGCGCGGACCTCCGCGTTGCCCTGACGCAGGTTCGCGGCGTTCTTCTCGAGCATCTCGTTCGTCAAGTCGCCGGACTTCCGAACTGCCTTGCCCGCTTCGCGGCTGTTGGCGATGGCAACTGCCTGCGCCAACTGAATTTCCCAGAGCGGGATCGTGTTCTGGATCGTGCTTTCAATCTTCAATACCAGGCCGTTGTCGTTGTCCTGAAGCATGCCGATGGAGGGCATCGATTGCATGGTCACAGTTTGGGTCAACTTCAGGTCGTGAATACGGCGATTAAGCATGTCGCGGGCCGCGCCCAGCTTGCGCAATTCCTCGGCCGCCAGCTGATCGTTGGCCTTGGCTTTCTCGGCGACGGGCGGAATGACCTCTTCGTCCCATTTCTTGAGCTGCTGCTCGCCGGCAAGGATATACTCATCGAGCTTCTGGAAGCACAACAAGGCCTCCTTGTAGAGACGGTCAAGGAACTCCGAGTCACGGAGCATAGCACCCTTGTGGTGCTCTAGGTCCATCTTGAGCGCGTTGATCTGAGACTTGACCGACTCGTACTTCTGGATCGTCAGGGCCACGGGCGAAACGCGAGCGAAGAGCTTCCCGACCCAGCCCTGTTCTTCCGTCAGTCCGGAGACGTCGAAGCCGCGAATCTCCAGAACGACCCTGTTCATCACCTCGCCGACTTCACCCGTATCCTTGCTCTTCACGCCGTTGAGCATCTTGGCGGACACCTGCTGCATGCCCGACTGAGCGTCGGAGCCGAAGAGCAGAATGCTCTGGGTGTCGTCGATAGAAATTGCGGACATCTTCTTCGTGACCTCGCCGCGACGCACTTCCGGAAGCGCGTCCACGGATGTGGCGGCCACCAGAAGCTCGTTGTTTTCGGTACCTGCGTTCGTCATTACTTCGGTCATGTTCAAACTCCTTCGAAATTCAGCCGTTTGGTGAAAACGGTCATGTCGACATCGAGGTCCAGCTTGTCGGCCCTGATTAATTTTTCCTTGACCTCGCCGCAGGTCTCCGCGGCCCGGTCTAGCATTCCGATGAACTGCGTATCGAGCTTCTCGCAGTCGGCGAGCGTATGGGTGTCGGCGTACTTCTGCGAAACCCGCGCCATTCCCTCGAGGTACACGGACAGAAACTTCTGCCCCGGTCCAACTTTGTCGGGATCGCTCTCGATAACATTCACGATTTCAAGCGCACGCTCGGCAAGCGTATGCATTTTTTCGGTCGCAACCTCAGACGGGATCCGCTCGTTCGCTGCGGCGATATCCGCGATCCGCTTCTTCGCCGCGGCGATCAGTTCCGCGAACGCTTCGGCGGTAAAGCCCGTCGGAGCCTTGGGCGGTGACGGAGGAACAAGATCCACGCCGAGCGCAAGTTGCACGCCGACATAGGAAATCGCGCCGACCAACAAAGCTTGACCTAGGTCGTAGCCGCCGAGAAAATGCCCCGCCAACAACACGGAGGACGATAGACTCCCGACCGCCGCGCCGCGCCATGGGAATTCGGCCATCCGGCCGTGCCCCGCGCTCATGAGCGTTCCTTTTTCCAATCGCTCGGCGGACCATCCGGACGTACGGTGGCGGCGGCGTCGATGCCGTCGACATCGAGATCCAGACGCCTCGTCGCGGGACCGTCCGGACGGATCACCTGCATCTTTCGATTGACCGCACGTAGTTGAAGCGTGTCGATGCCGAGCATCTGACGCAAATCCTTTAACCGCAGGTGCCCGGCGTTCTCGAGCGGAAGATTGTCCAGACGCACGACGTTCTGCTTCCGGCCTTCGGCCACGCCCAGACGCCACGAGATCAGATCGTCCTCGGTGAACGCATAAGGCTGCGGGTAAAGCTTGGTCGCTGCGAACTCGAAAACGCGTTCCTGCCAGCGCCTCAGCTTCTTGGTCGCCCCCATGGTGAAACCGATAACGAACGCCTCGTCCTGCGTGGTTAGACCCCGGCCGAGCAGGACGTGAACCGCGTCATGCCGCTCCAGAGTAATCGCGCCGGGCAGGGCGATCATGGAGGACGGATTCTCCACGATCCGAATGATTAGGGGAATTGCCTCCGGCGGGGCCGCCGGAAGCGTCTCCAGAACTTCGCCAAGGGTTTTCTCGCCGTTATCGAGACCGGGGTTCCAGTGTCGCCAATGCATACTCTCGGCCGCTCTCATCGCACATCTCCGATCTCGAAGACCGCCTGCACGCGGGCCAAACGACGCTGATAAACGCGACCGGACTCCCCGCCTTCCTGCGAAAGCGGTTCCTCGCCGCCGACACCGGTCACGGAAATGCGACCCGGAACGATGCCCTGGGCGACAATGGAATCCTTGACCTTCTGTGCGCGGTCTCGCCCGAGCTCCTTATTAATGTCAGCATCCCCGAGCGTTCCGGTATGACCGCGAAGGGTGACTACCAGATCGGACTCAGCTTGCATCCGGCGCACGATTTCCATCACCGTATCGTCGAAATCAGCCGCCGTTGAGAGACCGCGCGTAAACGCGATCTCCATGTCGGGGCCCGCAGCTCCCAAACGAACCACGGAATCGAAGACGACCAATCCAGCGCACCCAAGGAAGATCAACAGGCCGACGATAGATCGAAACCCGTATCTCTGATCAGTTAAAGACTGTGACATCACCGAAATCCTCCGATTCTGCGAGCACAGCCTTTAGCGCCGTGCCGAGTTCCTCCGGGTTGAGGGCGGAGCGGTACTCCGTACGGCCTTCCTGATTGAGGATGTGTCGATCGTCGATGCAAAAGCCGACCGTGAAGAGATTGATCGGGGTCTGGTCGGCGACGAGATCCACGATCCTCTCGAGATCCGAGCTGTCTGTCGCGGCGCCGTCGGTCACCACGACCAGATTGTATTCGCCGTAACCGAGCTGTGCGGCTGCCTGACGCTCAAGCACCACCGCAGCCTCATGAACACTCGCGCCAAGTGGCGTTCTGTAATCCGGTCGAACCGCCTCGACCGCCACTCTGAGTGCGTCCCGATTACCCGTGGCGAGCGCCACGCGTTCGGAAGCGCCCTTTCGGTCGAAAACGAACAGTCCGACGTTGTCCGCACCCGGAATCTGATCAAACAGGCTGATCAGCGCCTCCTTGGCTACGTCCATTTTCGTACGCGGCTCGGTGCACTCTGTCTCGCCCATCGAGCCGGAACCGTCGAGAACGAAGTAATAGTTCTTCGACATGCTGTTCGCGGCGAGCGGAACACCCCCGGACAGCCGGGCACCGAAGTTCATCATGGCTCCGAGCTTCGTTTCCGACTTGGGATACCGACCCACGTACTCCTTGAGCCCTTCAGAGCCGATTTCGTCCGCCGTGACGTTGGTCGCGCCGGACTGGACAGTCGGGAGCGGGGACTTCTGCTGTTGAGACTGGTCGTTGCAGGCCGCGAGCGCGAGAGACGCTCCCGCAAGGAGAAGTAGACTAAGATTTCTCATCGACTCCCCCCTCAATCCAACAGCTCGAAATCGGAAGCCTCAGCTTCAACCTTGATGATGCGGAACACGACGCGCATGTTGGACAGCCACTCCTCCTTCGACTTCGGAGCGCACGGATGTTGACCGCACATGCCCGTCAGGGGGTCGCTGAAGCCTTGGCCAAGCAAGGCGAACTGCGACGGGTCCATATAGAGCCCCTCCGCTTCTGCCAATTGGATTAAGCCCGCACGGACAGCCGAGGCGCGGTTGTAGGAAAGATTGCGCGCGGATTGAGCGATCTTCTTCAAAGCGGCATCACCCGCACCCGCTCTCTGCTTCTTCAGGTAGTTCAGAGGGTCGGCGTGCCCTTCCACGGTGATCAGGGCACCGCCGTAGGTCGCGGCCAGATCGACAGCCTTCTTGAAAGCATCTTCATAAATCTTGACATCGAACTCGTTCTGGTTCGGCTTGAAGTTCAGTTCAAACAAGAACAAGGTTCCGTCCTCTAGAGCACCCTGTGCCTGAAGGTCGGCGACGGTCTTATTTACGGCTTCCTCGTTGAAACGCGCCTTCGCGACGCCGCCGGAGGACTGGCCGAAAGCCGTGATTGTAGCCGGAGGTCCGGCGATCACGCTGACGCGCTTGAGCATCCCGAGAGCGATGTACTTACCCTGAATGGTCTCATTGAGGCGAGAAAACCGACGCTGATACGCCGGGTCGCGGAAGAACCTGGCGTTACCCTCGGCGCCGACGGTCTCGACATCTGTCCAAAGACCCGCCGCGTCCTCGACCGCGCTTTCGTCATCCAGCAGGATTTCGGCACCCAGAGCGTAAAGGACCTTCGCATCCGAACCGCCCTGACGCGTGATGGCGGAGACTTCCCGTTCGCTGTCAACAAGCGCCTCGACAAAGGCGTTCACCGCATCCGGGTTGGCTTTAAGGAAATCGGAACGAACGTAGTAGGCATCCGCAATGACCCTGTTCGCCGTCTTGGTTGATAGCAGGACCTCAGCGCCCTTGACACTGCCTTCTGAGCCGGTTCCGACGTTGCCGCCGCTGGTGAGTGCCAAAGCGTCCGGGATGATGACCATCGCAGCGTCAGCCGCTCCCTCGATCAGAGCTGTGTCCGGCGAGGAATTCGTGAGACCCGTGAGATCGGAGGTCCATACGATTTCGACGTCGCCGATGTCGAGACCCGCATCGCCGAGAACGGTCAAGAGGTAATCGACGTGAGGACCGTACGCCTGCACTGCGATGCGCTTGCCCTTGAGGTCCACAGGCTTTTCGATACCCGGAGTCACGACGAGAGCGTCGCCGCCTGCCGACCAGGAATGCTGATAAACCGCGACCATGGCCGTGCGCGGGTCAGCACTCGTCAGATCGGCCGCGAGATTCGCCATACCGACGGTCGCGCGCAGGAACGGTGTCTGACAGGACATGTAGTCGGAAAGCTGTGCCGAGAAGTCATCGACGCGCTTCAGCGTGATGTCCAGTCCAGCCTTCGCGAAGTTGGAGCCAGACGCGGTCTTCAGACCGCCGTTGGCGTGAATGGTAACCATGTCCGCGCCCCACGTGATGAGCGGTGCGGTGAAGGACTTGCCTACCCGGCAGTCCCGGATCGAGGTCGAAATCTTTTCCGTGAGGGGCTCGCTGGTCGTCGCGGTGAACGCCTGAGCTTGGCCGAACGACAGGATCGCGACGACCAGACCCGCGAGGGTCGAAACGCTAATACGCATATGGAGTCCTTTCCGTTTGGGGGGAAGGACGGAATTCGATACCCCGCCATTCAACCCGGGAGCGAATTATACGTTGAATTCGCCCACATATCGGGTGGCTGAATACCTTTTTTACTGATTGTTTGTCAACAATTTTATTGGGGCAAATCCATATTTACCGGGGTCGGCGCGCGGAAATGAACGAATCCTTTCGCCTAGCGAAGCGTCTAACTTCTTTCCCGAAAGACGTTGGTCGTCTTCTGGCGAACGCCCGAACTCCGGGCGCGAAATCGCCCCGAACACTCAGGCGGGTCCGAGGAGCCGACCAACGTCTGCATTCCCATCTACCCCGGTTCTTCGAGGTTTCGAGCCGCTTGGAATGGCCTACCGACGACAGAACGACGACGGGTGGTGCTCTCCGAGAGTTTTGAGTTCTCAACGATTGGGTCGTTCGACACGAAGGAATATGCGTCTACGTCGTTAACGTCTTCCCCGCCCCTGAAGGACGGGGATTTTAGCGAAGCGC
>NZ_SMMF01000332.1:0-625 GCF_009711355.1 Roseibium sp. RKSG952
CATGACGGAGGAGAGAACCACGCCGCTGCGTGAGCGTATGATCGAAGACATGCGCATCCGTGGCATAGGCGAGAAGGCTCAGCAGAGCCATATCCGGGCCATCAAGGATTTTGCGTCTTTCCTTGGACGCCCACCCGACACGGCGACGCCGGAAGAGCTGCGCAGCTATCAATTGCACATGACGAATGCGGGGGTGTCGCCTTCGACATTCAATGTTCGGATCGTCGCGCTCAGGTTCTTTTTCGGCACGACCTGCGGGCGCGAGGACATGAAGGGGCATATGCAGTTCCGGCGCAAGCCGCGGCCGCTGCCCATTGTCCTGAGCGTGGAAGAGGTCGCGGAGTTGATGGCTGCCGGACCCGGACCAGGCCTGAAGTATCGCGCGGCGCTAGGCATCAGTTACGGCGCCGGGTTGCGGGCTTCGGAGGTTTGCCATCTCAAGGTCAGCGACATCGACAGCAACCGGATGCTGATCCATGTCGAAGAGGGCAAAGGCGGCAAGGATCGCAAGGCCATGCTGGCCCCTGGTCTGCTGGAACTTCTGCGCGATTGTTGGCGTGAGGCGCGGCCGCAGGGCTGGCTGTTTCCGGGCAAGCCGAAGATCAACCCGATCTCGCCGCGCCAG
>NZ_SMMF01000267.1:0-466 GCF_009711355.1 Roseibium sp. RKSG952
TCTGGAGTTCGTCCCTGTTTCCGGACAGTCAATAACCATTAGACTGACGGTTCTAGTCCGTGTGTCACTTGGCATTTAAATGCAAGAATGCAGCAGTTTTGGGCATTTAATTATGAGAACGGGGCGCTTTCATTCTCAGATTGACTGCATTTGAGTAGAGTGTCTCATACGGGAGGCGCTGACAAAGAACGGCATTGCTTCCCGGTCGAAGCGTCGCCGGTGCAAGCCCAAGGTGGACCGCCGCAGCATGTGAAGCATTTCAACTCCGCCGGAATGCACCATTGCAACACGGCCCAATGTGAGCGTCGCTGCGAAATTGGCCACGGGAGGATTGTTCAGCTTTGCTGCACAAACGATCGTTTGCGCAGCAATTTCACCCCATGATAAAAGACAATAACTTAGTCAATGCGCAAACCTGTTGCTAATCACCAGTCAATGGCGGTAGTGTCAAAGATCTTTCGCACTT